>JBBSVS010000119.1:0-5344 GCA_038046665.1 Thermoplasmatota archaeon | reverse complement strand
GGCCCAGTCCTGCCGGTTGATCTCGTCCCACATGTCCACCGCGTCGCTCGGGTCGAAGTCCTCGCGCGCCATCGTGTCGGGGTCGAAATACCACTCGCACTCGATCGTGGAGTGGGTGGGGCTCTTCGGCCAGTCTCGGTGGATCATCAGGTAATCCGGGTGGACGCTGAAGAACATGTTCGGGAAGACGACCCAGTAGTAGATGCGCTTCCGGTCCTCTTCGGTCATCCCCTTCAGGGGCGGGCGCTTCGTGTACCCGGTGACGGTCATCGAGGTGTAGTCGCCCGCGAAGGTCTGGAAGCCGCCGTTGACTCCCTTGCGGATTTTGCCCCTCGCCATCCAGGCGTCGTTGTCTCCGGTGAAGTAGGGCGTCACGCGGTTCAGCCCGGGATGGATCGGGGCGCAGTGGTAGCATTCCGAGTAGTTCTCCGTGAGGATCTTCCAGTTCGCGTCGACCTCGTAGACGCGCTTCGCGCCGAGCCGGAGGTTCGCGAGGTCCCACCGCTCGACCTTCTTCACGAGTTCCCTGATCTGCTCCTTGAGCGGGCGGGCCTTCGGGTCCAGGCTCGCCCAGATGAAGCCGCACCAGACCTCCGTCTTGACGGGATGGAGGCTGAAGTCGTCCTTGTCGAAGTCCTCTATGCCGTCCATGTATGGTGCGCCGACCAGGTTGCCTTCCGTGGAGTAGGCCCATGCGTGGTAGGGGCACACGACCGAGCGGAGCTTCTCCCCATGGTCATCCATGACGATCCGCGTGCCACGGTGGCGGCAGACGTTGTAGAACCCTCGGACGTTCCCGTCGTTCCCGCGGATGAAGAGGACGCTCTCCGTCCCGATGTCGCGGGTGAAGAAGTCGCCGGGGTTCGGGATCTGGGTCATATGCCCGACGTTGAGCCATTGGCGGAGGAACAGTTTCTCCATTTCCTTCCGGAAGATCCCTTCGTCGGAGTAGATCGAGCCGGGAGGGGTCCTGGCGGAGAGGTGTTCGTCTCCGGGCCTCGCTCTCGGGTTGTCACTCAACCGGAGTCGCGCCATAAGCTCGTGTTCGACAGGGCGGATGTAAAATTAAGAACTTTCGGTGAGACGAAATTTCGCTGATCCTTTTGCGGATTCCATCGGGCGTTGGCGCTTCGTCAAGGAAGAAAGCTCTCCGCGGGATTACGTTTTTCCGCGGTGCCTGGCGCGCCGGCCTTTTCGTCCACCGTGGCGAAATCGTCTTTCTTTCGGCCGCGAATCCTTCGGCGGCCGTTCCTTGCGTTTCATTGCTCGAATCGCCTGCGATCCTAGGATTTCGGAATCTCCTTATCTGGATGAACGAATGGTTTCTTCACGACTGTCGCTGTGCGCTCTCCCTTCGGCGTCACGATCATGAACTGCGTTCCCAGCTTCGAATACTCCACAGGCGCCATCGCGTAGCCGATGTTCTTCTGGAGCCGCAATGAGTCCCGACAGGTCGTAGGCGATTCCGGGCCTTAACCCTTTGGCGCGAGGGCGTGGTTCATTACCGGGCGGAGGGATATCCCACGGACGGGTGGGCGCCTTGGCGACCCTCGAGGGGAAGACCCTCTTCATCACGGGTGCGAGCCGCGGGATCGGGAAGGCAATCGCCCTGCGGGCCGCGGCGGACGGGGCGAACGTCGTGATCGCGGCGAAGACCGCGCAGCCACACCCGAAGCTCCCGGGGACGATCTACACGGCGGCTGAGGAGGTCGAGGAAGCAGGCGGTCACGCATTGGCCGTGCCCGCGGACATCCGCTTCGACGACCAGGTGGAGGCCGCGGTGAAGGCCGCCGTGCAACGCTTTGGCGGGATCGACGTCTTGGTCAACAACGCCTCGGCCATCCATCTCTCGAGGACCCTGGACATGCCGATGAAGCGCTACGACCTGATGTTCGACATCAACGCGCGGGGCGCGTTCGTGTGTACCCAGATGTGCCTGCCTCATCTGAAAAGGGCGACCAACGCTCACGTGCTGAACCTTTCTCCCCCGCTGAACCTCCAGGCGCGCTGGTTCGCGGCCCATGGCGCGTACACCCTGTCGAAGTACGCGATGAGTGCCTGGGTGCTCGGCATGGCGGAGGAGTTCCGCGAGGACCGCATCGCCTTCAACGCCCTGTGGCCCCGCACGACGATCGACACGGAAGCCATCCGACTCATCATGGGCGAGGACATGCGGAAGCGGTGCCGAAAGCCCGAGATCCTCGCCGATGCTGCCCACGTCATCCTGGCGAAGGACAGCCGGTCCTTCACCGGCAACTTCTGCATCGACGAGGAGATCCTGAGGTCGGAGGGAATCACGGACTTCTCGAGGTACCGCCACGAGGGCATCCGGGAGGAGGATCTCCTGCCGGACCTGTTCCTCTAGGCGAGAGGCATCTCGTGGACTCTTTGTCCTAATCGCCACGTACCCCGTGCCATCTACACTTGGAAGTGCGCACGGACGATGAGGGTCGCGAGCTGCCGGAACGCGGCCTCGACGTTCTCTCCGGTCCTCGCAGACGTCAGGAAGGCGGCGCATCCGAGCTGGTGGCCTACCGCCTCGATCTGGGCCGGAGTGATGGCGGCTTGGTTCGCGAGGTCCTTCTTGTTCGCGACGAGGACCATGGGGATGGGGCCGGTGACGTCCTGCACGACGCGGACCCACTCACCGACGCCCGCGAGGGTGTCCCTCCGCGTCAGGTCGATGACGGCGAAGATCCCGCGGGCGCCGTGGAAGTAGGCTTCCTTCGCGAGCTGCCGGAAGCCCACCTGGCCCATGATGTCCCAGATGTTCATGTCCAGGGTCGCCCGCACGCCGCGCTCGGGCACATCGACATCGAGGACTTTCTTCTCGACCTTCGCGCCCAAGGTGAGCATGTAGCGGTCGTCGAATTCGTCCAGGACGAAGCGGCGGATCATGGACGTCTTGCCGACGGCCTTGTCGCCGACGAGGACGACCTTGGTCATGAGGTGCCGGGCTTCCGACATCAGGGCATCCGCCTTGCGAGACTTGGCTCCCCGTTCGACTCCTGGTTACTTAACGCTTCCTCGTCGATTTCCTATCCCGAGACTAGGCTCCTCGACGGAATGCCGATGTCTATCGCCTGCGATAGCCAGAGCCGCAGGTTGAAGGCCTCGGACCTGCACCGTCGCCCCGTGGCCCCCAAGACGATCGAGTCGCAGCTCGTCGCCGCGGACCGCGACTTCGTCCAGGCGCTGCGGGAGCACCTCACGACGAACGAGAACGATACGGACGCGCTCGTGGCTCTGGGTCTCTTCCTCTTGTCCCGAGGCGAGCCGAACAAGGCCCTCGCCTGCTTCAACCGCGTGAGCCGCGCCGATCCAAAGTATCCGGGGATCTGGCGCTTCAAGGCCAAGGCCTTCGACGCCCTCGGGGACGCGAAGAACGCGGAGCAGTGCCGGTTGCGAGGGGCGGACCCGCACTCGTGAACGGTGCATCGGTCAGGTCAAGGTCGATTACCGGATTGGATTGTCAGTCTCTAGACGACCACACCCCATTCGAAGCCTTCATAAACCCCCGCCTCTTCCGTCCGACCCGATGGCCCGCTTCCCGGAGGCCGAGCGTCGGCTCCTGCACAAGAAGATTTGCATGCAGTGCTACGCCCGCAACGCCCCGCGGGCCACGCGCTGCCGGAAGTGCAGGAGCACGGAGCTCCGTCCGAAGGCGAAGGAAGCGCGGAAGGAGTAGGCCTCGGCCTCGCTCCCACGTTGTGTGAAGTGTGTCACCGCCGGAACCGGCAGACGTTTGTCGGGACTCCACGGGCCTCCGGGCTCCTTGCGAACCGGACCGTCCCGGAGGGGCGGGCGCCAATGGTTACAGGTAACATATGGTCTCCATATGCGCGGAGCGCGTAGCCTTCCTGGGACCATGGCCTCGACCTCGATTCAGGGGAAGACTTCCGTCATCACGTGCGACATGCAAGGTACCGTCCAGGAGTATGCCGCGGACGCCGCGGCCTTGTTCGGCTGGACCGTGGACGAGGTCGTCGGCAAGATGTCCGTCGCGGCGTTCCACGTGCCGAAGAACATCCCCACCCTCGTGCCGCGCCTGCTCCGGGAGGCCGTGGAGAAGGGGAAGTTCGAAGAGGAGGTCGTCCTCATGCGGAAGGACGGATCCACCTTCCGCGCGATCCTCACCGTGCGTCCGATGGTGCAGGACGGCAAACAGGTCGGCTTCATGGGCATGACCCGTCCCCTCGAGGGCCCGGGAAAACCTCCCGTGGCCAAGCTCTGGCTCCAGTCCCTGCGGACCCACTTCCTGGTCGCCTCCCTGATCCCCGTCCTCGTGGGCGGCCTCGCGGCCTGGCAGATGCGATCCGCCTTCGACCTCCCGCTCTTCCTCCTCGCCCTCGCCGGCGCGGTGTGCATCCACCTCAGCGCGAACATGGGGAACGATGCCTGGGACTACCGGAGCGGGAACGACCTCGCGGTCAGGCACCTCAACCCCTTCGCGGGCGGCAGCCGCGTGCTCATCCGAGGCGTCCTGAACCTGAAGGTGCACCTCGCGGTCGCGATGCTCTTCCTCGTCCTCGGGTCCGCGATCGGCCTGTACCTCGTGACCCAGGTCGGCCTCCCGCTCCTTGGGCTCGGGATCGTCGGCGTCCTCGTCGCCTACTCCTACGTCGGCCCGCCCCTACGGCTCGCCCACCGTGGCGTCGGAGAGATCGCGGTGGGACTCGAGTTCGGCCCCGTCACGGTCCTGGGAACGTACTACGTGTTGACGCGCGTCTTCGATCCCGCGGCGATCGTTCTCTCCTTGTCCCTCGGACTCCTCGTCATGGGAATCCTGTGGATCAACGAGGTCCCGGACATCTCCGCGGACGCCGCCGTCGGGAAGCGGACCCTCGTCGTCCGGCTCGGCGTGGAACGCGCGGCGAAGGCCTTCGCGGGGATCGTCGCGGGGGCCTACGCGGTGCTCCTCATCGGCGTCCTCCTGTTCCAGCTGACACCCTGGGCCCTGCTCGCCTTCCTCGCGTCGCCCCTGGCCCTCAAACCCGTCCGCGGGCTGATGAGATCACGGGGCGACCCGCACGCCCTCATCCCGTCGAACGCGGCGATGATTTTGACCACCCTGGTGACGGGAGCCCTCCTCGCCCTCGGCCTCATCATGGCGGGCTTCCTCACTCCGTGAGAGCGAGACCCAGGCGGGACGAAGCTCCGGAGGATCCTTCCTCGTTCGCGGTCGGGACGTTCAAAGGCCGTGGATGAACCGCGGGAACGGATCGTTCTTGGGTTGCCGCAGTGGGCACTTCGGCGTCAGGCAGAACCATCCGCCCGCCACGTAGCCAGACTTCCCGCCTCACGCGCGGCCGGCGGAAGGTTCGACACGGCTCCCGCTCCCTTC
>JBBSVS010000118.1:0-3922 GCA_038046665.1 Thermoplasmatota archaeon | reverse complement strand
AAGAGACCCACACGAAACGCATGGGCATAGGGACCCTCTTCATCGCCCTCAGGAATCAAGGCGATCAGCTTGTTCAGGAGCTCGTCGTAGGTCTCTCTCTCGCTCGACTTCAGTCGGGCGAGCCTGTCGCGGGTCTCCTTGCTGATTTGAATCGTCGTTGCCATAGCGTATTATGGGGGCATACATAGCCGCCAATATATATGGCGTTGGTCCCCGCGAACCGTCCCTAATAGCCAGCGGGCGGTCCCGCGTGGGGTCACAGTTCGACCTTGATCCCGAGCTTCTCCGTGAGCTCCTTGTACCGGTTGCGGATCGTGACTTCCGTCACCCCGGCGACGTCGGCCACCTCGCGCTGCGTGCGCCGCTCGTTGCACAGGATGGACGAGATGTAGATCGCCGCCGCGGCCACGCCCGTGGGCCCGCGGCCCGAGGTGAGCTCCTTGTCCTGCGCGTCCTTGAGGATCTCCACGGCCCTCGACTGCGCCTCCCCGCTCAACTTGAGCTCGGAGCAGAAGCGGGACGTGTAGTCCTGGGGCTTCGTGGGCATGAGCTTGAGCTTCAGCTCGCGAGTCATGAAGCGGTACGTGCGGCCGATCTCCTTCCGCCCGACGCGGGAGGAGTTCGCGATCTCGTCGAGGGTGCGCGGGACGTTGCACTGGCGGCACGCGGCGTACAGGGAGGCCGCGACGACGCCCTCGATGGACCGCCCGCGGATGAGGTTCTTGTTCACGGCCTTGCGGTAGATCATCGCGGCGGTCTCGCGCACGTTCCGCGGCAGGCCCATGCCGCTCGCCATGCGGTCCAGCTCGCTCAGGGCAAACGCGAGGTTCCGCTCCGTCGCGTTGCTCACGCGGATCCGGCGCTGCCACTTCCGGAGGCGGTACAGCTGCGCGCGGTTCCGGGTGGGGATGGACTTGCCGTAGGAGTCCTTGTTCTTCCATCCGATCGTGGTCGAGAGGCCCTTGTCGTGGATCGTGTACGTCATCGGGGCGCCCGTGCGCGCGCGCTTCTCGCCCTGCTCCACGTCGAAGGCCCGCCATTCGGGACCCTGGTCGATCATCTGGTCGGTCAGGACGAGGCCGCATTCCTCGCAAATCAGCTCCCCGCGCTCGTAGTCGAACGACAGGTGGCCGCTGTTGCACTCGGGGCACCTAGTGACTTCTTCGGCCTCTTCGATCTTCTTGCTCGGCATGTTTTCCCTCGGCAACGAACACGTCGGCTCCGATGAGAGACAGGGACGCGGGGGCGGCCGGCCGGACCGAAGTGAAGGGTTCCTTCACCGGACCGAAGACGCGGACCACGCGACCGAGGAGCCTGTGGCGGCGGTCCATCACGTCCGTGCCCCTGGGAGGGGCGAATGCGGATCGGACCAGGATGCTCCCGTCGTGGGCGAGGTTCTCGACCACGCCCAGCTTCCGAGCGCCCCCTCTCATCTGGAACGCGGGGATGCAGACCGCGATATAAGGCTTTATCGGAATTGTCAAGTAGAAAGAACGAAGGGTGTACGAAGCGGGTACGGGCGTTCCGCCGCGCGTAACCCCGTTAGCGCGGCCGTTTCCGAGGTCCCGCTCCACCCCGCGCGGAATGTTTAACGGCGCGGGGTCGTTGCCCGCGGCGGGAGCCGGGAGCGCGTGGTCCACCGCATCGTCCTCGTGGGGTTCGGGAACGTGGGGCGGGAGTTCGCGCGCATGTTCGTGGAGCGGCGCGCGGAGCTGCGGCGGGAGCAGGGGCTCGAGGCCGTCGTCGTGGGGATCCTCACCGCGACGCACGGCTCCGTCCAGAACGCGAAAGGCATCGATCTCCGGAAGGCCGTGCGCCTCGCGGAGTCGGGATCGTGCATCGAGCCGTGCGGTCGGGCGATCCGGGAGCCCACCCGGGACTACCTGCGCCGCTCGCGGGCGGACATCATGGTCGAGATCACCCCCCTTCGCATCGCGTCCCGGCAGCCCGCCCTCGACCACATCGTGACGGCGATGTCGAGCGGAAAACACGTGATCACGGCGAACAAGGGCCCGGTGGTCTACCACTACCCTCGGCTCAGGGCCCTCGCCCTCAAGAAGCGCGTGGGCTTCCGCTACGAAGGTACCGTGATGGACGGGGCGCCCGTGTTCAACCTGTTCCAGGAAACCCTACGCGGGTGCCACGTGGAGTCCTTCGAAGGAATCCTGAACAGCACGAGCAACTTCATCCTGAGCGAGCTCGAGGCCGGGCGGACGTACGAGGCAGGCGTGCGGGCCGCGCGGGGCATGGGGTTCCTCGAGGCGGACGCCTCCATGGACCTGGACGGCTGGGACGCGACGGCGAAGGCCTGCCTCATCGCCAACGTGCTCATGGGAGGCCGCCTCCGGCCGGAGACCGTGCCCCGGCAAGGAATCTCGGGGATCGACGCGGGTCGGGTGCGGGAGGTCCGCGCGACCGGACGGCGGGTGAAGCAGGTCGCCCGCGGATGGCGGGACGGCCGCCGAGTCCAGGCGAGCGTGACCGTGGAAGAGCTCCCAGCGGACCACGCCCTCGCGGGCATCGAGGGCACGTCCAATGCGCTCCTCGTGCGCACGGACATGCTCAAGGAGATCCTCATCTCGGAGCGCCACCCCGGACTGCGGCAGACGGCCTTCGCCCTATACTCCGATCTCATCGCGATCCATGAGGGCCGCCTCACTCCATGAGACGTACCCTTATATCGCGCACGGCGGATGGCCCGGCGATGCGCGTCGCGATGGGCGGGACCTTCGACCTGTTGCACGATGGGCACAAGGCGCTGCTCGGAGCGGCCTTCGCCCTGAAACCGGAGGTCGTCCTCATCGGCCTGACGACGGATCGCTTCGCGACGGAGACCCGGGCGGAGGTCAATCCCTACGACGCGCGCGAGCGGAACCTGCGCCGGCTGCTCCGCTCGAAGGGATGGCGGACCTTCCGCATCGAGCCCATCGATGACGCCTACGGTCCGGCGGACGACCTGCCCGACCTCGATGCGATCGTCGTGTCCGCGGAGCGGGCCGCCGTGGCCCGGTCCCTCAACCAGGTCCGGGAGCAGAAGGGGCTGCGGCCCCTCCAGATCCATCGCGTGCCCATGGTCCTTGCGGCGGACGGCCTGCCCATCGCGTCCCGCCGCCTCCGTTCCAAGGTCATCGATTCCCACGGCACGCGCCTCCAGCCCCTGGTCGTCCACGTGGGCACGGACAACCCCGTGAAAGTGCGCGCGGTCCGGCACGTCTTCGAGGACCTCTTCGAGCGTCCGCGGGTCAAGATGGTCCCTGTCGCGAGCGGCGTCCCCGAGCAGCCCTTCGACCAGCAGGCTCCCGTGGGGGCGTTGAACCGCGCGCGGGCCGCCCTTCAGGAGGCGGACTTCGGCGTGGGGATCGAGGCGGGGCTGATCTGGGATCCGAGCGTGGGAGACTACCTGGACGTGCAGTACTGCGCGGTCGTCGACCGCGCCGGCCGCATCACCCTGGGCCACGGTCCCGGTTTCGAGTATCCACCCGCCGTCGTCGCGAAGGCGAAGGCCGGGGCGACGGTCGGGCAGGCCATGGCGGAGCTCACGGGCGTACGGGAGATCGGCTCCAAGTACGGGGCCATCGGCTTCCTCACGGAGCGCCGGATGGACCGCGACGCGCTCACGGAGGCGGCGGTCCTCATGGCCATGGTGCCGAGGATCCGGCGAGGGCTCTTCGCCCGCTGACCGCACCTCAGTGCCAGTCCCGGTTCCGGTTTGGATGGACGGAGCACTGGCCGCACCAGATCGCGTTGTCCACGACGACGTGGTCGGACACGAGCCCCGGACTGATTCCGTAGAAGTACTCGAACCCGCTCACGAACCGCGCGGCCTTCGTGTGGTCCCGGCACAGGGCGGCCCCGCAGAAGCGGCAGACGGCCCTGGCGTCCTTCTCGGAGTAGTAGCAGAGCACGGGGCCGGGCATCGTCC
>JBBSVS010000117.1:0-5586 GCA_038046665.1 Thermoplasmatota archaeon | reverse complement strand
TTGTAGCCCATGTCCCGGTAGTACTCCGCCAGCGTCATGCCGGTGTAGACGCTTGCCTCCCGCGCCGCCACGGGCATGTTGCTCGTGTTCGCGATAAGGGCCATGCGGTCCATGAGGGGCGCGCCAGTGTAGGGGTCCTCGAGCTTCGGGAAGGTCGTCAGCACTTCCGTCATCTCGTTCCCGCGCTCCCCGCACCCGATGTAGATAACGACCTGGGCGTCGCACCACTTGGATAACTGCTGCTCGGAAACGGTGTTGTGAAGGATCATTGGCAGATCCCCGCCAACGAAGTTGTGGGTATCGTCCACCGTCAGGTCGTATACATCCACTTGCTCATCCCACGTGCGGACATCGATGACCCGGTCCAGCAACACATAGTCCAGCATGCTGTCTAGGGCACCGAGCCATTGTGCGATTTCGGTCCGCCCGTTCACGGCCTGGCGCAGACCATGGAGGGTCCTTCGACTCATCCGTTGACCGGCCGCAGCGTTCTTCAAGTCCTGGGACCACTCGGCCGCGCGTTCTCCGAGAGCTCCTTGGATGGCCCGTATCCTCTCCCTTGGAATGGCGAACACGTCATAGGAATCGTAGTACCGTGGCTTCGAATACGATTCGAAAAGCTTCGAGCCCTCCTTTGGTGAGACCCAGACCCGGTAGTACGGTCTTCCATCGACGTGCTTCTGCGTTGATCGAGCGAAAATCCCGAGACGAGCGAAGAGATACGTCAAGGCGCTCGCCATGCTTGCGCTCGCGGTGACGATCTCCAGCCCCTCGTCCGCGAAATGACCGTCGCCCGCGGCATACGCCCGGAGAAAAGCCGCAACCGACTCTTCCGGGGCCGCGGCCAGACCGTCCACAAGTCGCAGCGTCCTCGACTTGGACTTCGTGGGTACTCCCCAGGATTCCAGCAACCGGACCAGCGCGCGGCTCGACACCGTGACAGTGACTACGGTGCGATCGCGGCGCTCTTCCCCTTCCAGGTCAAACAGTTCCCTCAGGAGGGTCCGGTACCGCTCTCTCAGCTCTGGGTCATTGTTGTAGAATTCGACGACCTGCCGTGCCTTGATGGTGCCTTCGCTGAGCTGGAGGCCGAGGAATTCGGTGAGCCTCGGCGTCATCGCTAGAGGTACTCGGATCGCCCGCCCGCTCCGTTCGGAGCGAATGGACTTCACCTGGAGTCCGAGACGTTGCGCAACAGAGACAGGAGGGGCGGTCCGAAGCAGACAGTAATTCCAGTAGCATGACTTCGAAAGGCCGAGTTCAATGAGGGTCTGGCGGAGCCCGTCTCGCTGTGAACGCTCGCGCAGTCTCTGAGCAACATCCTCGCGAGTCTTGCGGTCCGCGATGCGGCAGTTCGGCGGTACGGCCAGAGCCTCCACGGATTCCTTCAGGGGGAGGTTTCGGGGAACGAGGATCGGATCCCCCGGCCTCAGCTCCCCTGCCGGCGTCTCAACGACCTTCTTGCCATCGAATTGGAAGAGCCGGTGAGCCGGAGTGAGGCGGATGGCACGGCCGCTGCGCAAGCGGACCTCCGTAAGTCGGGTTGTCTTTCCGCGGTAGACCGCCGTCGCGTGCCCTTCCCGAATCCGCTCGCCGTCAAAGGTGAGGATGCGCAAAGACTCCTTCAGTGGCACGAAGTGCTCTTCCTCGTTGCCCGGGGATTTGGTCCCAGCCGCTTTCTCGTACAGCTGCTGGATCGGCACGAGACGGCCGTCCGCGAGCAGAACCGGGGTGGCTCCGACGACGCACTTCCCCGTTCCAAACCCTCCCGGGATCGCGGCGGTCCCTCCCTTCGCGATGGGGAACAGGAAGTCCATGACCCGCTGCCCCGTGATGAGCGGGACCGAGGGCATGAGGCGCTCCTTCGAGGGCCTCGGTCTCCGGACGGGCCAGTCCTGCTTCATCATGAGTTTGCGGCCGCTTTCCAGCTCGACGACCACCTCGTCGACCTTCATCTTGCCGGAGCGTACGCGGACGATCTTCCCGCTGACGTCCGGAGGCACGAGCACGCGGTGCTCCACGTTCTTCGCCTCCTGGACCGTGCCGAGGGTCTGCCCTCCGCGGACCGCATCGCCCTCCTTCACGGCGGGCTTGAAGTCCCACAGCTTCTCGCGGCTCAGGCCGGGCGCGCGGACGCCGCGCAGGATGAAGTCGCCCATGACCTTCTGGAGCACCGGGAGAGGGCGCTGCACGCCGTCGTAGATGTTCCCGAGCAGGCCCGGGCCGAGCTCCACGGTCAGCGGCGCACCCGTGTCCGCCACGGGCTCGCCCGGTCTCAGGCCGGACGTCTCCTCGTAGACCTGGATGACCGTCTTCTCCCCGAGGATCTGGATGACCTCGCCCATGAGCTGCTCCTTCCCGACGAGGACGACGTCGTACATGCGCGGCCGCAGGCCCGTCGCGGTCACGACCGGACCGGCCACGCGCATGATCTCTCCCGTCCCCTTCCCGTGTTCCGTCCGCACCGCGCTCACTGCCACCTCGTCCACCTCACTTGAACAGATCAACGCCAATGGCCCGCTTCACCTTCGTGCGGAGGTCCTCGTCCTCCGTCGCGCCCACGCCGATCACGACGGGCCGGGCGACCGTCTCCAGACGTCGCCGCATCGTGTGGCTCAGCGCCTTCATGTCGGCCGTGTCCAGGACGAGGATGCCCACGTCCGGGTCGTCCAGCACGATGCCAATCTTCTTCTCCAGGTCCTCTCGTGTGGCGGAGATCGCCTTGCGCACACCGACGAGCTTGAACCCCTGGACGAAGTCGTCCCGTCCGACGGCCGCAATCTCCACGCTCACACCACCAGCAGGTCTCGGATGACTCGGGTTGAAAGCCCGCTCTCCTTGCCGCGGGCGATGAGTCGGATGTTGATGACCTCGCGGTCCTTGCGGACGATGTAGTCCAGGACCGGGAGGATGGACAGGGGATGCAGGTGGGAGTAGCGGGCCGCCCCCATGAGGTGGATCTTCTCCACCCGCCGCACGAGGACGCCGATGCCCGTCTCCTCGACGCGCTGCAGGTTGTCGGCGATGTCCTCGTAGAACGAATAGTCCGCGAGGCGTTGCAGGAGCCCGGGCTTGTCCAGCGTCACGAGCTCGTGTAGATCCTCCACGGCCAGCTCGTACCCGCCCTCGAGGAAGATCTCCCGCTCGAAGGTCGCCTTCGCGGCCCACGCCCGCAGGAGCGTCTTCAGGTTGAGGATGTCGATCTCCCGCTCTACGAACCGCCGCATGAGCCGGTTCGGTTCGGTGGCGGGAGGGATGGACTGGAGGAGTTCCGCGTAGTAGAGGCGGGAGACGAGGTCCTCCCACTCGGACCAGTTCGTCTCCTGGGATGGCTTCTTCCCGAGGATGCCCAACGCGGTCGCGTAGATGCTGCCTTCGAGGGCCTCGAAAACCTCGTCCAGGTTCGGCGCGTCCACGAGGCTCTGAAGGAACTCGGCGCTGAAGCTGCCCGCGGGAACGAGGTCCTCCTGGACGTCCTCCGGCGCCGCGCCGTACGTCTTCGCCCGCACGATGGTCTTGATGTTCTCCAGGTCGTATCGGTCCATGTACCGCCCGATCATCGCCCGCAGACCGCCTTCCGCGAACTCGTAGATCTGGTTGTACGTCTTCGCCAGGTTCCGCGACATCGCATTCTCGATGAGGTCCACGCCGGAGTACTTCGCGCCCAGGGCGATCATCTCGGCCTTGTACTCGCGCTCCCCGAGGAAGCGGGCGATCTCGGGGATTTCCATGACCAGGAGCCGGTCGTAGATCTCCTTCGGGAGGAGGAGGCCCCGCTTCGCCTTCACGCGCGCGGTGACATAGGGGTAGTTCCCGGACTCGAAGGGGAGCCGCTGGCGGATCCAACGGTACCGGTCGAGGGCCCGCCCGAACAGGCCGCCGCCTACGCCTTTGAGGCTCGAGATGGCCATAGGATCTCCGCGACCTCCCGCACGGAGTCGTCCCAGACGTCCCGCAGGATCGATTCATACTGCAGGTCGACCCGCCGCGTTTCGTCCGCGTTCTCGATGACGACGCCCCCGGCGCAGTCGATGCGGCCCGCGTAGGCCGCGCCGACAATGCCCTTCACGAGGGACTCGTCCTTCGTGTTCGAGTACACCTTGCCGCCGGCACGCCACTCGGTCTCGTTCGCCTTCAGGAGCGCGCGGAGGAAGTCCGCGTTCTCTTTCAGGGATGCGAGCCGGGCGAGCCCGCGCTGGTAGACCTCGTCCAGGTCCTGCTTTTGGCCGGCGAGGACGATCTTCCTCGCTTCGAGCTCGGCTCGGGCGATGTCCTGGACGCGCCTGCGTGCCGCGGCCTGGCGGGCCCGCTCCTCCGCTTCCTTCCGGGCTTCCTCTCCCTCGGCGCGGACCTCCGAGAGCGTTCGCTCTCGTTCGGCGCGGGCTTGCACCAGGATCTCGTCCGCCTCGGCCTTCCCCTTCGCGAGAACGGTCTGGACGAACGTCTCCAGGGTCACGGAGGACCCTTCCAGCTCAGGCCAGGTTGCCGAGCAACAAGAACGCGATGACCAGGCCGAAGACGACGATGGTCTCGGGGATGACGACCAACGGGAGAACCCGACCGAAGAGTTCGGGTTTCTCCGCGAGGGCACCCACCGATGCCGCACCGATCACTTTTTCGGCCCACGCCGTCGCGATGCCCGTCCCGAGGATGGTCAGGGCGGCGGCCATTGCCACCATTCCTTGCGCTTCCGGTGCTACTGCCATGTTGCTTTACACCTCCGATGTCGTTCGCTCTCCAAAGGGCCGGAACAACGTCCCGGCCCCTTTATAGAACTTGAGGAAGAATTCCACGTAATTGAGACGAATGGACTGGATCGTGCCTGAGATCGTGCTCAGGATGAAGATGAGGAAGTTCGCCGCGAACATCAGGGTGATGCCGATGATCAGGCCGACCACGCCCGCGCCTTTCGTGTATGGGATGATGAAGTAGTCCAGGGCGATCACGTTCAGCGCGAAGATGACCGCCTCCTCCGCGACGCCGATTCCCGCGAGACGCGCGTAGGAGATGATGTTCGCGAGGAGCCCGAAGATCTCCATGAGACGAAGGCCGCCTTCGGTCACGAGGAGCAGCCCTACCCCCGCCACGAGCAGATACACGGACAGGCTGGGGATCGGGTTCACGCCGGGCGCGAAGCCGACGTTCGCCATGGCGAACCCATCCTTCGGCCACCACCCGAGGGGTCCGTTCCAGATCCTGGTGCCCAGGGGCACGCGGCCGTCGATGACGGACCAGCGAGCCGTGCGGTCGATGATGATCGTGAAGAGCCCGACGAGCACGAGGAGCCACGCGACCTTGCCCAGGGCCTCCTTCTTGCTGTGGCGGACGTCGTTGAAGAAGCCGATGATGTAGCCGACCCCCAGGTGGATGAACGCCACGCAGACGGACAACACGATGAAGTCGGGGACCTGGTGGAGCTTCTCGAGGATGGGGTAGATCGGGATGCTGAGCCCGAGCACGTTGTCGGACCAGTTGAACATCTCCGCGGCGGTGGTCGCTCCCACCGGGGCGTGGAACGGGATGCAGAAGCCCTCCGCGAACACGAAGATGCCATAGCCCCGGTTGCCCTTGCTGTAGCCGCCCACC
>JBBSVS010000116.1:0-1042 GCA_038046665.1 Thermoplasmatota archaeon | reverse complement strand
CACTTTGCCGGTCGGTACGATCCAAGCAGGGAAGCGGCGGGAGAGCAGGATGAGTTTCGTCGGAGTTGATTGCGTGACGCGCAGCAGCGGACCCCGTATGAACCGGACCACGTCCCGCGAGGCCTGCTCCAGACTGTCGATGACGACGAGGATCGGCAGCCTCCCCAGGTCACGTGCCAACAGCCTTTCGACGAAGGGGAAATCGAGGGCCCCGCCCTGAGACAGGTGGGCCGACAGGTTCCTTCTTCCGAGCGTGGCCAGGAATGCTCCGAAATCACTCAGCAGGCCCGACGCTTTCGTCGAGCGATGCAGCTGGAAGACGAAGACATGGGCCCGCGGTCGGCGTCGCTGGATCCAGCCCGCGACCAGCGCGCTCTTCCCGATCCCCGCCAGCCCGGTGACGAGGAGGACCGAGCCGCGTGACTCGTACCATCCATCGAGGATACGCAGTTCCTGACCCCGGCCGAAAAGGTGGTCGACCTGCCGCAAGCTGCCCCAGACGAGCGACTCCCCGGTCCGTGACGCCGTCGGCGGTACAGAGGTCAGATCGAGGCGACCTTGATGGATCAGGGAGACCGCGGCGACCAGGTTCAACGGCGGGGAAACGAGGGCGGGGACGTCCGGAATCCGCATGGAGAGCGTCCCGAGCGACGGCGAGTGGACTTCTACCATCTCGGATGTCAGGCGGCTTTGGAGCTGTTCTGCCTGCCTCCATCCTGGGTCGCTGAGGCGGTACACGAACTTAGGAAGCTCGTAGCCCGGCAGGCGGGCCCGTTCCCGAAGGAGCAAGCCTCGTTCCTCCAGCATGGCGAGCCACTTCGTCACCGTCGGCCGGCCCGACATCGTCGCGGCCGCGATTCCGTCCTGGGTCCGGGCCTCCGGCCCGCCGTCCTCCGCGGAGAGATGGATCAGGATGCGCTGGGCGGTGGTGTAGTACCTCTTGCGTCGGTAGTGTCGGACCATGGGGCCTCCGCGTGTGGGGGACATGGCGCGGGGCAAAATAGAACATTTCGGTCCGGGGATTAAATACCGAAACCACTCC
>JBBSVS010000115.1:0-5858 GCA_038046665.1 Thermoplasmatota archaeon | reverse complement strand
GGAGGAACTCGAAGATCTCGTGGACCCAGGTGGAGCCCGGGAGCGCGATCACGTGGAAGTATCCGAGCTGCATCCTCCAGGGCGACAACTCCGTCGGCGAGTTCTACTCCGTCGCCGTCGTGAACAACCATCAGCAGGCGGACACGGGCACGAAGATGCTCCACATCGGGAAGAACACCCGGAGCACGATCATCTCCAAGCGCATCTCCGCGGGCCGCGGGCAGAACACGTACCGCGGCATGGTGAAAATCCTCAAGGGGGCCGCGGGGGCGCGCAACTACTCCCAGTGCGACTCCCTCCTCCTCGGCTCCCAGTGCGGGGCCCATACCTTCCCGGACATCCAGGTGATGGAGCCCACCGCCCAGATGGAGCACGAGGCCTCGACGTCCAAGATCGGGGACGACCAGCTCTTCTACTGCCAGCAGCGCGGCATCACTCCCGAGGACGCGACCTCGATGATCGTCAATGGCTTCTGCAAGAAGATCTTCCTCAACCTGCCCATGGAGTTCGCCGTGGAGGCCCAGAAGCTCATCGCCGCGAGCCTAGCCCTCGAGGGCACCGTGGGCTGAGATCCGATTCACTCATCCGGGGGACACGACCGTGCTCGAGATCAGGAACCTGCATGCCAACGTCGGCGGGAAAGAGATCCTCAAGGGGATCGACCTCTCCGTAGAGGCGGGCGAGGTCCACGCGATCATGGGCCCGAACGGGAGCGGGAAGACGACGCTGGCCCAGGTCCTCGCCGGCCGCGTGAGCTACGAGGTCACCCAGGGCAAGGTCCTCTACCAGGGCAAGGACCTCCTCGCGATGAAGCCGGAGGACCGCGCCCGCGAGGGCGTCTTCATGGCCTTCCAGTACCCCGTGGAGATCCCGGGCGTGGGCAACGCGTATTTCCTCAAGGCCGCCCTGAACGCGATCCGCAAGCACCACGGGCAGCCCGAACTGGACGCGATGGAGTTCCTCAACCTGGTGAATGACAAGATGAAGCTCCTTAGCCTGGACGAGACCTTCATGAAGCGCGGCCTGAACGAGGGCTTCTCCGGCGGCGAGAAGAAACGGAACGAGGTCTTCCAAATGGCCGTCCTGGAGCCCAAGCTCGCAATCCTGGACGAGACCGATTCCGGGTTGGACATCGACGCCCTGCGGATCGTGGCCAACGGTGTCAACTCGATGCGGAGCAAAGAGCGCGCGATGCTCGTCGTGACGCACTACTCCCGCCTGCTCCAGTACATCATTCCGGACTACGTGCACGTCCTCGCGGGCGGGCGCATCGTGAAGAGTGGCGGCAAGGAACTCGCCCAGGAACTCGAGAGGACGGGCTACGCGGGGCTGGGCATCGAGGAGGTGCCTATGGTCCCCGCGCCCGCGCGCCATTGATGGAGGTCCGCCGCGGATGGCCGTGACCGTGAGCCCGACGGACACCTACCTCTCCGACTTCGACCGGTTCGAGAAGGCGATCAACGGAAGCGAGTCCCCGTGGATCCGGAAGGCCCGCCGGGCCGCGATCGAGCGGTTCCAGGCGATCGGCTTCCCCACGCAGAAGCAGGACGCGTGGAAGCACACGGACGTGCGGCCCATCACCAAGATCCCCTTCCAGGCCGACGCTTCTCCGGAGGGGCCCCGCCTCCCGGGAGACCTCATCGAGGCCTACACCTTCGGCGTGCTGAAGTGCAGCCAGCTCGTGTTCATCAACGGCCACTTCGCGCCGAAGCTCTCCTATCTGCGCTGGCTCCCGGAGGGCGTGCGCGTGCGCAGCCTCGGCGAGGTGCGCCAGATGCGGCCGCGGGAACTGGAGCCCTTCCTGGGAAAGATCGCGCCCTTCGACAAGCACGCCTTCACGGCCCTGAACACCGCCTTCTTCCAGGACGGGGCCTTCGTCCACGTGCCCAAGGGCGCCATCGTCGAGGAGCCCATCCACCTCCTCTACGTGTCCACTTCGCCCGAGCCACCGACGGTCTCCTATCCGAGGAACCTCGTCGTCTTGGAGGACGACACCCAGGCGACGATCATTGAATCCTACGCGGGTCTGGACAAGGGCGTCTATCTGACGAACGCGGTGACGGAGGTCGACGTGGGCGCGGGCGCGGTTCTGGACCACTACAAGATGCAACGGGAGAGCGAGGGGGCCTTCCACGTCTCCTCAACCGCGATTCACCAGGGGCGCGGGAGCAACGTCACGTCCAACTCCATCTCCCTCGGCGGCGGCCTCGTACGGAACGACATTGACACGTGGTTCCGCGATGAGGGCAGCGAGCTCTCCCTCAACGGCCTCTACCTGCTCCACGGGCAGCAGCATTGCGACAACCACACGTTCATCGACCACGCGAAACCGAACTGCACGAGCCGCGAGGTGTTCAAGGGCATCCTGGACGGCAAGTCGCAAGGCATCTTCTACGGCATGATCCTCGTCCAGAAGGACGCCCAGAAGACGAACGCCCGCCAGACGAACAGGAACCTCCTGCTCTCCAAGGAGGCCTTCGCCGATTCCACGCCCGGTCTGGAGATCCTCGCGGACGACGTGAAGTGCGCCCACGGGTCCACCGTGGGGCAGCTCGACGAGAACGCGATCTTCTACCTGCGCACCCGGGGCATCGACGAGGACACGGCCCGCGCCATGCTCACGTACGCCTTCGCCTCGGAGATCATCAACTCCGTGAAGGTGGCCTCCATGCGGATCAAGCTCGACCAGCTCGTCCTGTCCCGCCTGCCGAGCACGGAGTTGCTCGAAGAGGGCCTATGACGATGCTCCTGCAATGCGGCAAGGAGGCGGCCTGACGTCCGACCTGCGCGAGCTCTACCAGGAGGTCATCCTGGACCACACGAGGAACCCGAGGAACTTCCACGAGCTCAAGGACGCGACGAACACCTCCGTCGGGCACAACCCCCTGTGCGGGGACCGTGTGGCCGTCTACCTGCACATGGAGGGCGACACGATCGCCGACGTCAGCTTCGTGGGGCAGGGCTGTGCGATCTCCAAGTCTTCGGCCTCGATGATGACGGATGCGGTCAAGGGCAAGACGCGGGCCGAGGCGGACGCCCTCTTCGACAGGTTCCATACAATGGTCACGAGCCAGCCGGGCGCGCCCGTGGACACGAAGGCCCTGGGCAAGCTCTCGGTCTTCCAGGGCGTCTGCGAGTTCCCCTTGCGGGTGAAGTGCGCGAGCCTGGCGTGGCACACCCTGAAGGCGGCCCTGGAGTCCAAGGAGGGGACCGTCTCCCTGGAGTGAGACAGAGGCCATGTCCCGGATTCCTGGGATCCCGCGGAGGGGCACGAACCTTCAAGTAAGGACGCTGGCATCGGTCGGGGTGAATCCATGGCGCGCGCCGCGAAGGTCCTGCTGAACGTCCCGGAGATCAAGAAGGACTTCCCGATTCTGCAGCGCACGATGCGGGACAAGCCCCTCACATACCTGGACAGCGCGGCCACCTCGCAGAAGCCGAAGCAGGTCATCGACGCGATCGTCGACTACTACTCGCGGTATAACGCGAACGTGCACCGCGCAATCTACGAGCTGGGCGAGGAGTCCACGCGCGAATATGAGGGCGCGCGGGAGAGGATCGCGGAGTTCATCCACGCGAAGTTGCCCACCGAGATCGCCTTCACGAAGTCCACCACCGAGAGCCTGAACCTCATCGCGTACGGCTGGGGCCTCAAGGGGAAGCTGAAGCAAGGCGACGAGATCCTTGGCACCGTCATGGAGCACCACTCCAACCACGTGCCCTGGCACTTCGTGCGGGACATGAAGGGGGCCACGCTGAAGTACGTCGACGTGGACGACGAGGGCTACCTCCGAATGGAACAGTACGACGACCTCATCACGAAGCGCACGAAGGTCGTCACAGTAGCCCACGTGTCCAACGTCCTCGGGACGATCAACGACGTAAAGGAGATCGCGAAACGGGCCCACGAGGTGGGCGCAATCTGCGTCGTCGACGCGGCCCAGAGCGTGCCCCACATGCCCGTGAACGTGCAGGACCTCGACTGCGACTTCCTCGCCTTCAGCGGGCACAAGATGCTCGGGCCCACGGGCATCGGCATCCTCTACGGCAGGGAGAAGATCCTCGAGGAGACGGAGCCGCTCCTGGGCGGTGGCGAGATGATCCGCGAGGTGCACTTGGGCACCGCGAAGTGGAACGACGTGCCCTACAAGTTCGAGGGCGGCACCCCGAACATCGAGGGCGCGATCGGGCTCGGGGCCGCGGTGGACTACCTGTCCAAGATCGGCATGGGGTCCGTGCGGGCCCACGAGATGGAGCTCACGGCCTACGCGATGCAGAAGCTTGCGAAGATGGAGGGCGTCCGCGTCTACGGGCCCGAAGACGTCACGAAACGCGGCGGCGTCGTCTCCTTCACGATGGACAAGGCGCACCCCCACGACATCGCGTCCATCTTGGACGTGGAGGGCGTCTGCATCCGTTCGGGCCACCACTGCGCCCAGCCCCTCATGGAGCGGTTCAACCTCTCCGCGACGGCGCGGGCCTCCTTCTACGTGTACAACGACGTCGAGGACGTGGATCGCCTCGTGGCCGCGCTGGAGAAAGTCCACGAGGTGTTCGCGTAGATGGCCGGCCCCTATGCCCTGTACCAGGCGCAGATCCTGGAGCACTACAAGCATCCGAGGAACCGGGGCCACTTGGACCTCGCTACCCACACGGCCTCCGAGTCCAACCCGCTCTGCGGGGATGCGATCTCCCTGACCCTCCGCGTGGACGGCTCCGAGCGCATCGAGGACGTGCGCTTCGACGGCGAAGGGTGCGCGATCAGCATGGCGAGTGCGTCCATCCTCACGGAACAGGTCAAGGGCAAGACCCTCGCGGAGGTCCGGGCCTTGGACCGCGAGACGGTCCTGAAGAACGTGGGCGTCCCGCTCAGCGCGGTGCGCGAGCAGTGCGCCCTGCTGTCCCTGCATGCGCTCCGGCGGGCCCTCGGGGCGACGAAGGAGTCGTGATCGGGGACGCCCCCATGAGACCATGTCGTCGGATTCCGAGAAACCCAAGGCGTCCAACGTCGCGGACCTCGTCGGGAACACGCCCCTGCTGAGGCTCGACCGCATCGCGAAGGACGTCGTGCCGGGGGTCGAGCTGTACGCGAAGGCGGAGTGGGACAACCCGGGCGGGAGCGTGAAGGACCGCGCGGCCCTCTACATGCTGCGGGACGCGGAAGGGAACGGGCTCACGCCCGACCAAATCATCCTCGATGCCACGTCGGGGAACACCGGCATCGCCCTCGCGATGCTCGGGGCGGCCGAGGGCTTTCGCATCACCCTGTGCGTGCCGCAGAACATCAGCCAGGTGCGTCGGCGGATCCTCCGGGCCTATGGCGCCGAGCTCATCTTCACGCCCGCCGCGGAGGGCACCGATGGCGCCCAGCGCGTGGCGAAGGCCATGGCCGAGCGCGAGCCGGGCCGGTACTGGTACTTCGACCAGTACAACAACGAGGCGAACTGGCGGGCCCATTTCGAGACCACGGGACCGGAGATCTTCGACCAGACGCGCGGGCGGATCACCCATTTCCTCGCCAGCCTGGGGACCACGGGAACCTTCGTGGGCGTGGGCCGCTACCTGAGGAATGTGGCGCCCCATGTGCGGCTGGTGGCCGTGCAGCCGGACAGCCCCTTCCACGGGATCGAGGGCGTGAAGCACATGGAGACCGCGAAGGTCCCGGGGATCTGGGATCCCTCCCTCCCCGACGAGACCATGACCGTGGCCACGGAGGACGCCCAGGCCGTCTCCCTCCGCCTCGCGCGGGAGGAAGGCTACCTCGTCGGCACCTCCAGCGGCGCCGCCATGGACGCGGCCCTGCGTCTCGCGGAGCGCATCCGTGAAGGCGTGATCGTGATGGTGTTTCCCGACGCGGG
>JBBSVS010000114.1:0-3855 GCA_038046665.1 Thermoplasmatota archaeon | reverse complement strand
CTGTCCTTCATCCCGGGGAGACTGGCGAAGCAGGTATGCTCTCCCCCGTAGACCAGCCGGTCGTAGATCTCGTCGGAGATGACCAGAAGGTCGTGGCGGCGGGCCATCTCGGCCAGAGAGGCCAGCTCCTCCCGGTTCAGCACCGCGAGGACGGAGCGCGGCAGGGAACGCAGTTCGTCCTTGAGGCGGTCCGCCTCCTCGTAGCCGAGGGTCCCACGGTCCAGCCCGATCTTGATCGCGATGAGGTAGAGGACAACGAGCTGGGCCACGAACGTCTTCGTGGCCGCGACGCCGATTTCCAGGCCCGCGCGCGTGTAGATCGTCTTGTCGACCTCGCGGGCGAGGCTCGAGCCGATCACGTTCGCGATGCCGAGGGTCTTGCACCCGCGGCGCTTCGCCTCCCGTGCGGCGCCCAGCGTGTCCGCGGTCTCGCCGCTCTGGGAGAGCAGGATGACCAGGGGCCGGTCCACCGCGCCATGGGTGTAGCGGTACTCCGACGCCAGCTCCGCGGAGGCGGGGATGCGCGCGATCTCCTCGAAGACGTACTTGCCCACGAGGGCCGCGTGGTACGACGTGCCGCAGGCCACGAGCTTCACGCTGTTGAAGCCCTCCGTCAGGAAGCCGTTGACCTCGAGGTTCGCGACGCGGCCCAGGAGCGTCTCGTGGATCGCCTTCGGGGCCTCGTGGATCTCCTTGAGCATGAAGTGCTCGAAGCCGCCCTTCTCCGCGTCCTCGAGCGTCCAGGAAATCCGCTGCGGTTCCCGTTTCATGACCTGGCCCTTCAGGTCCGTGATGACCGCCCCTTCGGGCGTGATCACGACCATCTCCTTGTCCATGACGTACAGCACGCGGTCCGTGTGCTTCAGGAGGGCCGGCACATCGGACGCGAGGAAGTTCTCGTCCGGCGCGAGGCCGACAACGAGGGGGCTCTCGTTGCGCGCGCCGATCACCCGGCCGGGTTCGTCGGCGCAGACGACCGCGATCGCGTAGGAGCCGCGGATCTCATGGAGGGCCTGGCGGACGGCCTCCTCCAGGTTGCCTTGGTAACGCGTCTCGATGAGATGGACGAGGGTCTCCGTGTCCGTCTGCGAGACGAACGTGTGGCCCTGGGCCTGGAGCTTCTCCCTCAGGCTGGCGAAGTTCTCGATGATCCCGTTGTGGGCCAGGGCGATCTTGCCCGTGCAGTCGACGTGCGGGTGGGCATTGACCTTCGAGGGCGCCCCGTGAGTCGCCCACCGGGTGTGGGCCAGGCCCGTGGTGCCTTGCATGGCCGGGAGCTGGGCCTCCAGGTTCGCGATGAAGCCCTTGTCCTTGGCGACCTGGAGGGAGCTGCCCACGATGGCCACGCCCGCGCTGTCGTACCCGCGGTACTCGAGCTTCTTCAGGCACTCCAGGAGGATCGGGAGGGCGGTACGATGCCCGGCGTACCCGATGATGCCGCAAATCTACAGGACCACCGCTCCGGCAGGGACGGTCCCGCGAAGCCTCGCACCGGACGCCGCGCGGGCCCGTTCGTTGACCATCGTCCCGCAGGCCAAGCTCACGCCGTTGCCCAGCTCGACGTCCTCGCCGATGAGGGCGCCGATCTGGCGCACGCTGTGCCACTCGCCCTCGATCTGGACCTCTCCCGGTCCGGAGGCGGCCAGGAGTCCCGCGCGGGCCGCGACCCCCGAGCCGATGACCGAATCTTGAACGACAGAGGAGGGTCCGAGGTTCACGTCATCCATGAGGATCGAGTTGGCCACCGTGGTGAGCGGCCCGATCCGCACGTTCTTGCCCAGGCTCGTCGAGGGGAGGAGGACCGCGTTCGCGCCGATCTCGCAGCCGGGTCCGAGCGCGAGCGGTCCCTGGAGGTATGCGCCCGAGCGGATCACGCAACCCTCGCCGACCGTGACGCGTCCCTTAATCGTGACGTTGGGCTCGATCGTGCCCGCGCGCACGTCATGGGCGGACTGCAGCGCGGCCGTGTTGAGCCGCAGGAGGTCCCAGGGATACAGGGCGTCGACCCACGTGCCCTCCGAGCGCACCGCGGCCACGGCCTTCCGCTCGGCCAGGTTCGTGAGGACGCTCGGCAGGTCGTGCTTCCCTTCCTCCGCCCTCGCGTCGATCTCGGGGAAGATGGAGGGGTCCAATGCGTAGGCGCCCGTGTTGATCAGGTTGGACACGATCTCCGTGGGCTTCTCGAGGATCGCGTCGACGTTCGGGCCCTTGAGGGTCACGACGCCGTAGCTGCGCGGCTGGTCGCTCTCCGTGATCATGACCGCGGGGCCGGCCGCGTGCTCGAGCAGGTCCGCGACGAACCGCCGGTCGACCATGTTGCTGCCGTTGAGGACGACGAAGGGCCCGTCGAGGTGGCTCCTCGCCTCCCCGAGGGCGTGGGCCGTGCCGAGCTGCTTCATCTGGTTCACGTAGGTGATGCGCGCGTCGAAGACCTTCCCGTCCTGGAAGTGGGCCTGGATACGCTCGCGGCGATAGCCCACGACGAAGAGGATGTCGCGCACGCCGCACTCCGCGAGGGCCTGGACGGCGTACTCCAGGATCGGGCGGTTGCCGACGGGAATCATGACCTTCGGGACCGAGGCCGTGAAGGGGCCCATGCGGGCTCCCTCTCCGGCGGCGAGGATGACTGCCTTCATGCTGCCTTCACGACTCCTGAGGACGGCCGCGACGCCCTTGCCGCCCGCCGCGGGTATATCCCTTCTCGACCCATTATCAGTTCCGATATTTTCGGGGGGACGGGGCCATGGACGCAGGTGCGGGCCGCAAGCATGGTCTCCGCCCAAGGAGGTAGGGTATTAAAAGCATTGTTAAAACATTCTGCGAACCACTACAAAATTGTTAATAACGGCCATCCCCCTCCTCCTCTCCATGTCGCGAAGGATGCTCGTGGAAGAGACCGCGGATGGATTCGTGGCCCGCGACGTCGAGATCCTCGACAAGGCCTCGCGTCTCTCGGCCC
This sequence comes from Thermoplasmatota archaeon, assembly GCA_038046665.1. Classification (GTDB taxonomy): domain Archaea; phylum Thermoplasmatota; class Thermoplasmata; order RBG-16-68-12; family RBG-16-68-12; genus RBG-16-68-12. Next base: position 896 of record JBBSVS010000114.1, on the reverse strand, counting down.
TCTCCTCCTCTCTCGCCTGGCGGATCCTCCAGGAGCTCGCCCGCTCCCCGGACTACCCGAGCGCCCTGGCGGATCGGCTCAAGGTCCACGAGCAGAAGGTCTACTACCACATCCGCCGACTCGAGGCCGCGGGACTCGTCCGCGTCGTGCGGGAGGAACCCCGTCAGGGCGCGTCCGCGCGCATCTTTGCCCCGACCGCCGAGGCCTTCGCCGTGGTGCTGAAGGGCCGCGGCACCCCCGTCCCCGCTCCGGCCCTCCCGCGATCCGGCGTCGTGGCCCGTTTCCTGGAGGAGTTCTCCCGCCGCGGGGCCTTCGACGGCGCCATCGTCATCGGCTCGCCCTATCCCCACGGTCCGTTCCTCACGACCGCGCGGGACTCGCCCTACGCGGTCGAGCTCGGTTTCTTCCTCGGCCGGCTCTTCGCGCCCCCGAAGGGGTTCGTCGTCCGCCTCGACACCGAGGTCAAGGCCGCCGGCGCGGGGAAGGAGCACATGATCCTCGTCGGCGGGCCCGTGGCGAACATCATCACGGCCGATCTGAATCCACATCTGGCCGTGAACTTCGACTGGAAACAGGTGTGGCGGGTCGAATCCTCACGCACGCATCGCTCCTACACGGACGAGCAGGTGGGCCTGATCGCGAAGGTCCGAAACCCCTGGAACCGGGAGAAGACCATCGTGGTCCTGAGCGGGCTGCATTACGCGGGCACGCACGCGGGGATCCTCGGCCTGTCTCGCTTCGCGGACACGGTCCTCGAGGGCTACGAGTCCGGCGAGGACTTCTACCGCGTCGTCGTGGGCCAGGATCGCGACGGCGACGGCCGCTTGGATTCCGTGGCCATCCTCGAGTGATCAGCGGAGGGAGAGGCTCTCGTAGGGGATCTTTTCCTCCAGCTT
>JBBSVS010000113.1:0-1623 GCA_038046665.1 Thermoplasmatota archaeon | reverse complement strand
AAGGCGGTCCAGCTCCTGACGCAGGCCGAGGACGGCCCGCTCCACGTTCGCGGGATTCACGCCCGCGGCGATGGACCACATCCCTCCCGCCGTGCGGGCCTCGAGGCTGCTGTAGGCGTAGTAGGCGAGGCCTTGCTCGTCTCGCAGGTTGTGCCCCACACGGCCGAAGAGGCCGATGCGCCCGAAGAGGAGGTTCGCGAGGTACAGCGCGTAGAAGTCCTCGTTCCTCCGGGGGACCGCGGGCGCCCCCACCGCGATGTCCACCTGCGACTTGTGCGGCATGGGGATCCACGTGGTCCGGGGCTTGTGGGGAGGCGGCGGGGGAATCGGCGGCGCGGGCTCGTTCGTCCCCGGGAGCTTGGACAGCGGTCCCGCGATGGCGTCCTCGGCGAGGTCCCGGTCCACGTCCCCCGTGATCGCGAGGATGAGGCCCTCCGGCCCGACGTGGGCGTCGTGGAAGTCCGCAATCGCCTTGCGGGTGATCTTCTTGATGCGCGCCTCACTCCCCCGCGGCTCCCGCCCGTAGAGGTGGTCCCTGGGGAACACGAGCTCGGACAGCTGCCGGGCCGCGCGGTAGCGGGTGTCGTCCATGGCCAGGCGCAGGTCGTTGAGGAGCTCCGTCCGCACGCGCTCGACCTCCCGCGACGGGAACGCGGGGTGGGAGAGGCAGTCGATCAGGATGCGGATCGTCTCCGCGGTCGTTTCCCGGGTGCAACGTCCCTGGAAGACGAGGACTTCCTCGGAATTCCGGAACTCCAGGGTGGCTCCGATCCCCTCGAGGCGGTCCGCGAGCTTCTCCCCGCTCATCCTCTTCGTGCCGCTGAGGAGGAGATGGGAGAGGAACTCGGCCACGCCGTGCCCGTCGGCTTCGGCAGACATGCCCGCGGGCACGCTCCCCCGGAAGGCCACGAAGGGGTTCGACGGGAGGGCTTGCGAGATGAGCACCGCGCCGTTGTCCAGGACCGTGCGGTCCGGCAGGTTCACGGCGAGACCTCCTGGGCGTGGAAGCGCACGATGCTCCGGTGTTCTTCCACGAGGTACCGCTCGGCAGCGTCGCTCACCTGCTCCGGACGGACCTTCCCGATGCGGGCCACCATGCTGTCCCAGGCGTCCCAGGACGCGAGGGCCTCGCTCGCGCTCAGCAGCATGCCCTGGAAGGTGACCCCGTCCTGCTCGAACTGGTGCCAGGCTCGGACCTGGCCTTTCGCCCGCTCGAGCTCCGCCTTGGACGGCGGCTTCTTCCGCAGCCGCGCCACCACCGCGTCGAGGATCTCCTCGACCCGGTCGAGCGACGCGCCGCCGGCGAGGGTCACGTCCGCCAGGAGCAAGGACGGATCGATCTTCATCTCATACCGGACGGTGACGTCCGTCGCGAGCTTGCCCTCCACCAGCGCGCGGTAGAGGCGGTTCGAACGGGAGCGCCACTCCCCCGCCGCGAAGCGGGTGAAGCCCCGCCAGCCGCCGAGGACGGTGGCGAGGAGGGCCAGGGCGGGCGTGTCCTCGTGCACGAAGGCCGGGATGTGCCAGCCCACCGCGAGGAAGTCGGCCGCGCCAGGGCGGCGCATGTCGCTCCTCCGCTCCCCGTGCTGCTCCGGCTCCTTGAGCCGCATCGGCGGAGGAGCC
>JBBSVS010000112.1:0-5413 GCA_038046665.1 Thermoplasmatota archaeon | reverse complement strand
CTTCAAGGCCGCAGCGCCGGCGTGCGTCTTGAGGGACGTCTTCGCGGCCTTCTCGAGGTCCTTCCCGAGGCTCATCTCCCGCCAGTCCGCGTTAACGAGGGCCGCGGCATCCATGGCCTCACGGACCACGTCGACGGTCCAGCGGTCTCCCGCCAGGAAGGGCCCCGCGATCGTCTTGGGATTGCCCGCCCACTTCTCCAGGAAGTCCTTCGCGTTCCGCACCCACACGGGCGGTCCTTCGTGTCGCTCGACGCGGGGGAGCGATCCCACAGCGAATTCGAAGAGGAACACGGCCTCTTTCCCCGCGACATCGAACCGCGAGTCCATGACGACAAAGTCGCGGCGGGCGAAGAGCTCCTGGAACGCCCGATGGGCCTTCCGGAGCTGCGGGTACAGGATGTCCTCGGTGACCTCGGGCGCGCGGATCGAGATCGCGAGGAGTTCCCCGCCGCGTTTCTTCGCGAGGGCTCGCAGCTTGGTCGGCGGGAGGGGCTTCAAGGGACCCGGGAAGAAGAACCGCTCGCTCGGGGAACGCAGGTACTCGCGGGCGGCGTGGACGAAGGTCGCCATCTGCTCGAGGCGCACCGCGCTGGCCACGTTCCGGTTCGGGTCCACGGGGTCCACGACGACGAGGGGTTCCTCGAACGTACGGGAACCGGGATGGTCGAGGGTGATCGCTTCGCCGCGGCGCCAGGAGAGGCTCGCCTCCAGCACCTTGCGGAAGGTCCCATACTTGATCGCAAGGAGCTCGCAGAGGTAGCCGCTGAACCCGCCGATCTTCGCCTCCGCGCCGTAGATCCCGACCCCCTCGGACCAGGCCTTCAGGACGCGCACCTCGTCCGCCTGGCCGCCGTTCAGGTGGCCCAGGACGTAGTCCACATGGAGAGGCGTGCGGTCCACCGCGCTCATCCTCTGGCTCGCGTCCGTGATCCGGTAGCAGGGGACGATCTCGACCTGGATGCCCTTGTAGAACCCGCGGGTGTACGGATGCTCCGCGTACATGTGGAGGCCGCGCTCGAGGAGCTCGCCGAGGGCGAGGCCCCGCGTCTCGAGGTCCTCCCGCGGGAGGTCCGGCGGGAAGGCGACGAAAAGATCCACGTCGGCTCCGGTCAGGTGCGTGCCCTTGGCCACGGAGCCGGAGACGAACGGCTTCGCGTCCCACCCGCGGGCCTTGAGGGTCCCCTCGACCTTGGCGAGGAGCTCGCGGACCATCGCCGCGAGGGCCTTGTCCTCCTCCGGGGAAGGACGGATCCTCGCGAGGGCCGCTTCCTCCACGCTCATGCTCGGGGCATGCGAGGATGCGGATAAAAGGTCATGGGAAGGAGATGGGACAGCTGCTGATCAGGCTGTATCGGCAGGCCACATCGAAGATGCCGTTGATGATGAACTGGACCGCGATGGCGGCGAGGAGCAGCCCCATGATGCGGCCGACCGCCCTCGTGCCCGTGCGCCCGATGCGGCGGAAGATGCGGTCCGCATAATGCATCAGGAAGAAGGTGGTCATGATGGCAACGAGGATCCCCGCGAAGATGAACATCTTGTCCACGGGGTCGGCCACCGGGTGGGTCATGTAGATCATGACGGTGGTGATGGCCCCGGGTCCCGCGAGGAGCGGGATGCCCAGCGGCACCACGCCGACATCCTCCCTCTCGAGGGTCTCCTGCCGCTCCTGGTCCGTCAGTTTCGTGCGCGACCGCTCCCCGTTGATCATCTCGAAGGCCACGCCGAAGAGGAGGATCCCGCCCGCGATCTCGAAGGCGGGGATCGTGAAGCCGAAGGCCTCGAAGATGAACTGGCCGAAGACCGCAAAGACCCCAGGGTGGCCGTGGCCACGAGACAGCTCTTCGAGATCACGTCCCGCTTCTCGGCGAAGCTCATGTCCTCCGTGAGGACGGAGAAGAACGGGACCACCCCGAGGGGGTCCACGATGGCGAAGATGGAGGCCATGGCCGTGGCTCCGAAGGCCACATCGACCATGGGCTTCCCTGAACGACGGTGGACGATGAAGCTTATTGCTTCGTCATCAGCTTCATCCAGCCCGCGGACTCGTACACGGCGAGGTTCCGCTTGCTGGCGGTCTGCTGGAACTCGTCCCAGGTGATGACCTGGAGCTTGTCGCTGGGGCTCTTGGAGAACCGCAGGGTGTTCGTTCCCTTCACCTTGCTCGGCTGCAGGCCCTTCTCGGCCGCGATCTTCCGAGCCACGTCGAACGAGATTTCGCGGAGTGCAGGCATCGTTCCATCCCTTCTTGGCGGCACCTCCGCCATGGAGGCGCGCAGACGGATGTACGACGAGAACTCCATATATGTCTTTCGTTTGTCTGACAGAGCCTTGACAAACCGATGGAGGGACGTGAGCACGGCCGTGGGGGATCGGCACCACGTCGACCTGGACGCAAGACCCCGTCCGCGACGTGTCGACGCGCGTCGCGGCCTCCATAGGCGGCTTGGTTCTCGCCATTGATTCTTTCACGGCACCACTTATATAGACTCGGACCGCAGTGCAGACTACAGCGCCACCAACCTGGCGGTGACTCACCATGGCCAGCGAAAAGCCGTCTCCGCTCATTCTCGATGCGGTCAAGGCATCCGCATCGAAGTTCATGGAGAACAAGTCGGCCCTCGAGGCCCGCGCCAAGGAGCTGGACGCACTCAAGGCCCAGCTCGACGCGGAGCGCGAGGAACTCGCGAGGGAATCCCGGAAGCTCCAGGCGGAGAGTTCCGCCTTCCACAAGGAGAAGGAGGACGTGGCCGAGGCGCGCGCGTCCATGGACAAGGACATGGCGTCCTCGAAGGCGGAGCGGGAGAAGCTCGGCGGGGAGGAGAAGCGGCTCCAGGACTGGGCCCGCTCCCTGAACGAGCGGGAGAAGTCGATTAAGGACGTGGAGCAGCGCACGAAGCGCCTCGAGATCGACCTCTCCGGTCAGATCAAGGATTCGGAGGGGAAGCTCCAGGCCCTCGTGGAGCGGGAGGAGCTCATGGCCCAGCGGGAGAAGTCCCTCGCGGACATGATTGACCGGTTCTCCACGATGGAGTCGGGCATCGCCCAGCGCGAGAGGAACCTCGCGAAGCGCGAGGAGGAGCTCATCAAGCTCCAGAACGAGCGGCTCAGCGCCCTCGAGGCCCGCGAGAAGGAGATGATCAAGATCGCCGAGGACATGCACGGCCGCCATAAGGAGTCCCTCGCGCAACACGAGTCCTTCGTCGAGCTGCAGAACTCCCTCAAACACGAGTTGATCCGCCTCTCCTCCGAGCGCGAGAAGCTCGCGATGAAGGAGAAAAGCCTCATCGAGGCGGAGAAGTACCTGGCTGCGGCCCTCGAGGCCAGCAGCATCGAGATGACCGCCGAGCCGGCGCCTATCAAGGGTGCACCACCCCCACCGCCGGTGGAGGAGCCCAGGCCCCCGGTGCCGCCCCCCGCGAACGCGAAGTCCGCCCCCGCGCACGAGGTCCTCCACGACGAGATGATGGAGGAAGAGCCCGAATCGGAATCGAAGCCCAAGCTCTCCCGGACCGAGGCGCTCGACCGGATGACGAGGGCCCTCGAGACCGCGAAGAAGGCCCGGGACGCCGGCCGGAACGTGAGCGAGATCCGCAAGACGCTCAAGCAGGCCCGCAGCGCCTTCGAGTCCGGGGCCTACGACACCGCCGTCAAGCTCGCGGACGAGATCCTCAAAGAGCTGGAGACGGCTCTTCTCTCCCGTTAGCCGCGACGACCTTCTCGGCCCAAAGGGGTTCCAGCGGCGCGGGCGCTCCGTATTCGATCCCGGTCATGGGCACACCGCCCCAGGGGTCCGGCGTGCTGTGGGGTCCCGCGAAGTAGCTCCAGATGAAGTTGACCGCGAAGGCGAGCTGGCCCGCGGCCAGGATGAACGCGCCCATGGACGTCAGCCAGTTGAGGGCCCAGAGGCTCTGGGGGTAGTCGTACACGCGGCGGGGCATGCCCTCGAGGCCCAAGAAGAGCATCGTGAAGAACACGAGGTTCAGGCCGATCATCGTGAGGGCGAAATGCCAGCGGCCGAGGCGCTCGCTGTACATGCGCCCGGTCATGCGGGGGTACCAGTAGTAGAGCCCGGCGAAGACGCCCATCATCGTGCCGCCGAAGAGCACGTAGTGAATGTGGCCGATGACCCAGTAGGTGTCGTGGAGCGCGTAGTTCACGGGGATCGGCGCCTGGAAGACGCCCGTGATCCCGCCGATCACGAACATCCCGACGAAGCCGATCGCGAAGAGCATCGGCGTCTTGAGCTCGATCGCACCGCCCCACATCGTCATGATCCAGTTGAACACCTTGATGCCGCTGGGCACCGCGATGACGAGGGTGAGAATCATGAAGGGGAGGCGCGCGGACAGGCTGATGCCCGACGTGAACATGTGGTGCACCCACACGCCGAAGGAGAGGAAGCCGATGGCCACGGTGGACAGGGCGATCGCCTTGTAGCCGAAGATCGGGCGGTGGGAGAAGCGCGGGATGACCTCGGAGACGATGCCCATGGCGGGCAGGATCATGATGTACACGGCGGGGTGGGAGTAGAACCAGAAGAGGTTCTGCCACATGATCGGGTCGCCGCCCACGCCGGGCGAGAGGAACGCGGTGATCCCGTGGCGGTCCAGGAGCAGGACGAAGGCTCCCCCCGCGAGTACGGGCGTCGCGACGAGGGTGATCGTCGCCGTGACGAGGATGGACCATGCGAAGAGGGAGAGGTTCTTGAAGGTGATCCCGGGTGCGTGGTGCCGCAGGATGGTGACGATGAAGTTGATCGCGCCCGCGCTGGAGGAGATGCCGATGAGCTGGAGCCCGATGATCCACATGTCCACGCCGATGCCCTTGTCGTAGACGGACAGGGGCGTGTAGCCGGACCAGCCGACGTTCGCGGCCCCGAGCCACATGATCACGCCCGCGGAGGGGATCAGCCAGAAGCTGAGGGCGTTGATTCGTGGGAAGGCCATGTCTTTCGCGCCGATGAGAGGCGGCACCATGAGGTTCCCGAAGCCCGCGAGGATCGGGATGGCCACGAGGAAGACCATCGTGGTCCCGTGCACCGTGAACAGTTCCGAGTACGTGGCCGGGTTCACGATCGTCGGTCCAGGATAGGCGAGCTCCGTGCGGATCAGGAGGGCAAGGACGCCGCCAAGGATGAAGAACAGGAGCGAGGTCACGATGTACAGGATCCCGATCTCGTGGTGGTTCGTCGTGTAGATCCAGTGGAGGACTCCGATGTGCTCCTTCGCGGTCTCCTCACGGGCACGGTGCCTCGTGACAACTTCGCCCGCCATCGCGCAACCCCATGCTCGGGCCGGCGGCCTTCGGCCGACCGAAACCCGTACTTCAGCGTGTGAGAAAAAGGTTTCCACTCATCGGTAGTGTAACTTCCTCGGGACTTCTTCGCGAATAAAAGTTAACCACCCCATCC
>JBBSVS010000111.1:0-1092 GCA_038046665.1 Thermoplasmatota archaeon | reverse complement strand
ACTCACGGAAAACGTGGAGATGTACCTGAAGTACATCTACCTCCTGTCGCAGCAGACCCACGCGGCGGCGAAGACGGGGGAGATCTCCAAGCACCTGAAGGTCGCCCCGTCCAGCGTGACGGAGATGCTCGAGCGCCTCGAGAAGGACGGGCTCGTGAAGTACCAGAAGTACCAGGGCGCGACCCTCACGAAACGCGGGCGCGATGTCGCGGTCAAGATCCTGCGGCGCCACTGCACCATGGAATACTTCCTGGTCCAGGCCCTGAGCGTGCCCGAAGGCCGCTACCACGACGAGGCGTGCGAGATGGAGCACGTCCTCAGCGACGACACGACGCGGCGCCTGCAGAAGTTGATCGACCAGCCGGAGACGTGCCCGGACTGCTACGACCTGGGCAAGCTCCACTGCAAGTACCTGGTCGGGAAGCGCTAGAGGCCCTCGTTCATCGAGCCGCTGCGGTAGCCCCGCAGGTCCACCGTCACGTAGACGAAGCCCGCGTCCCGCACGGCCTGGACGACCATTTCCGACATCGCGGGGTCCACGAGGCGCGGAAGGTCCTCCTTCGACACCTCGATTCGCGCGATGCCTTCGTGGGCCCGGACCCGGACCACGTCGAACCCGAGGGCCCGGATGGCCTCCTCCGCGGCGTCGACCCGCTCCAGCTTCTCCACGGTGATGACCTCCCCGTACGCGATGCGGGAGGACAGGCAGGCGTTGCTCGGCTTCGCGTGGAAGCTCAGGCCCAGGCGGCGCGAGAGCTCGCGGACGTCCGCCTTGCCTAGGCCGAACTCCACGAGGGGGTGCCAGAAGCCCTCCTCGTTCATGGCCTGGATGCCCGGACGATAGTCACCGAGGTCCGAGACGTTGACGCCGTCGGCGATCGTCGTGTACCCGAGTTCCGCGGCAAGGGGTTTCAGATTTCGACCGAGCTCCTTGCGGCAGAAGTAGCAGCGGTTCGTCGGGTTGGACGCGTAGGCCTCGTTCGCGAGTTCGGAGACTCGGATCACGCGGAGGAGGATGCCGATCTCCTCCGCCTCGGCGCGGGTCTCCCGGATGAGCGTGGTCCGATGGGCCCGTCGGTTCGGCCGCCTCGT
>JBBSVS010000110.1:0-2664 GCA_038046665.1 Thermoplasmatota archaeon | reverse complement strand
TCCGTAGTGCCCTCGCCAAATCCGTCCGTCCATCGGGAGAAGACGATCCTCCGCGGGGAGCGACCGAATCCTGTCGACATTCCGACGGGCTGCCGCTTCCATCTTCGATGCCCCATGGCTGTCGGCATCTGTGGCTGGAATTCCGAGGAGGTCCGAGAGGAGCTGCTCAAGCTTTTCAAGGAAGACCGTGCGACGTACGTCGAGGTCCAGTCCATCGCCGACGTGATCGCGAACACGCCTTTCGGACTGACCCTGAGCACGTCGGACCCGGCCGCTGTGGAAAAATACCTGCGGAAGCGCATCCAGGCCGTCGCCCTTGGTCGAGCGGCGCTCGGCTCGATCCACGAGATGCAGGCCCGGCCCGGTGCCTTGAGCCTCATCCTCCATCAGCCCGTGGAGCCGCCCCTCCGCGTGATCAGGGAGAACGTCTCCGTGGCGTGCCTTCTCGTCGAGCCCGAGACCGCGGTATCCGAGGCGGTCGCGGTCGCGAAGTGACCTCGTCCGGTCAGAGGCGCCTCTCGACGACAGCCATGGCCCGGCGGCTCGTTTCGACCGCGCGTTTCAACAATGTTTCCAGCTTCGCTTCCGCCGCACTCCGGAAGGCTTCGTCGCGGATCGACGCGAGGTTCACGCGGCAGTTGAGGCTCGCCCCGCGGTTCGCCGCCTCGGCGAGGAGGATTGCAACGCCCGCATCCGTGGATGCGCCTCGGTTCCCCTTTTCCACGGCCGCCTGCGCGACCTCGAGGGCCTCCACGCAACGCTCCACGGTCTCGAGCGGCACCTTCGTCGCTTCGCGGTACGCGGCCTGCATGGCCTCGACCCGCGCGGCTTTCTCCGGGTCCGTGGCCTTGGGCATCCGCATGGCCCGGAGGACGAGCTCGTAAGCCGCGGAGTCCTCCTCGATGAGGGCCTCTAGGCGGGCCTGAATCGGCGCCGCGCGGGCCTCGATCCGCTCGAGATCCCCCTGGACGTCCTCGTAGCCCGTCTTGCCGCGCGCGAGCCCGGCCACCATGCGACTCAGGGCCACAGATAGCGCGCCCGCGAGGGCGGACACGCTTCCCCCGCCAGGTGTCGGCGTGGCGGCCGCCACGGAGGCGAGGTACTCCTCCACGGTCTGGTCCTTCACTCCCATAGCCTCGTCTCCAGGATCTGGCTGCGCTTGAATCCGGTCAGCTTGAAGAACGTCTCGGCTCCTTGGAGCATCGCGTCAAGAGGTACCAGGCCGATGATCTCGCTCTCGGCGATCTCCACGCCCGCTTCCTGGGCCTTCGCCCGGATGGCCTCGAAGGCCCGGACCAGGTTCGTCTTCCTGTAGTCGACCATGTTCATGGAGACCTGCACCATGCCCTTGTCCGCGAGCTCGAAGCCCTTCGCGCGGACCGCGGGGAGGCCGCCGTCGCTCTCGCGGATCGCCTTCGCGATTTGCTTCGCAACCTTCACGTCCTTCGTCGCCAAGTTGACGTTCCACGCGATGAGGATGGGGCGCGCGCCGACGACGCTCGCTCCGGCGGTGGGGTGCATCTTGGGCAGCCCGAAATCCGGCTTGCGGTCTGGGTTCGTCTCGATCTCGGCCTTGAGGCCCTCGTACTCTCCGCGCCGGACGTCCGGGAGGGCTTCGCGGTCGGGGCGCGACGCGGCAGCCTCGTACAGGTACACGGGCACGCCGAGCTCATCCGCAATCCGCCTGCCAACCGTGCGAGCGAGATCGACGCAGTCGTCCATCGTCACTCCGGAGATGGGAACGAACGGCAGTACGTCGAGGGCACCGATGCGCGGGTGCTCCCCGTGGTGTTGGTTCATGTCGATGAGCTCCACGGCCTTCTTCGCACCCGCGAAGGCGGCCTCGGCCACGGACGTCCGGTTGCCGATGAAGGTGATCACGCAACGATTGTGGTTCGCGTCTATCTCCTTGTCCAGGAGCGCAACTCCAGGGACCGCGGTGATGGCGCCTGCAATGGCGTCAACGACTTCGGCCCGACGACCTTCGGAGAAGTTCGGCACACACTCGATGATTTCCGCCATGGCCGTTTCGCGCGGGGCGGTCGATGGTCCCTGCGCGTTAAAAGGTTTCTATGGAGGACATTCCCAGAGGCACCGGCGAGACCGCCGCAGCGTCGCTGGGAAACGTATAAGTAACGGCAGGCGGGTCGCACGACAGGTGCAGACCGCGCGGCGCGCGAACGGTGGCTGGGACGCGCACTCCGGGCGTCTTCTCCTCGTCGCCTGCGCGGCCGTCCTCTTGGCGGCCGTTTTCCTGCCTATCGCCGCAAGGGCGCCGCCACCGATTCCCATGGTGGTCCAGGGCCATGCCTACGACCGCGCGAACGCGCCGCTGCCCATCGGCACGCCGATCCGCGCATTCCTCGATGGGGTCGACTACTCGAACGGTTCGCGAGTCCAGGACTCCGCGGGCTACTACTCCGTGATGATCGCAGGCAACTGGATGCTGAGCCAGACGGCCTCCGAGACCCCGACGATCAAGGAAGGCCCGAACCTCGGCGAGACCATCCAGTTCGTGGCCGGGAACGTCACGAACGCCACGTTTTTCCAAGAGATCCTTTCGTGGTCTCCGGGGACCACGGTCACCCAGGACCTCTACATGGGCTCCGTAGTCACCACCCCGAATCCCTTAAAGATTCAGGGCATCGTCACGCAACCGGCGCG
>JBBSVS010000109.1:0-2016 GCA_038046665.1 Thermoplasmatota archaeon | reverse complement strand
CGCGGTCTTGACCGAGGACGACGGGGGCGTCGCCTTCGGTGTTGTAGCGGATGAGCTTCTCGTCCTTCTCCGAGACGACGCGGGGGTCCTGGCAGCGCGCGCGGCGATCGCCGCTGCCGGCGGTGAAAGCGAGGTGGTCGCATGGTGCGCGGGGGTCGATCGGAAGGAATCGGGTTCATGAGGAGGGGTCCAAGATGATGAAGCTCGGCTTTCCCGGAATCGTCGCCACAATCGCGAGCGCGTTTCTCGCGGTCTGCTCAGGCCAGCAGCAGGCGGGGGGGGGCGAAGGACCGCCGGGTTCTGACGCTGGAATAGATGCGGGGGCGGCAGCGGACGCGGGGGCGGACGCGGGGAGTCTTTGCGACACGCGCGGCAATTCTCCCCAGGTGGCATTCACCTCACCGCTCCAGGGCGCGCAACTCTCGGGGAACATCAACATCTCGCTCCAGGTCTCGGGCGATTGCCCCATCGTCAAGGTCGACTTCTTCGCCGACTCGGCGTCGATCGGGAGCGACACCAGCGCGCCCTGGGACGTGACCTGGGACACGGCATCTCTCGCCAATGCGAACTACACGCTTCGCGCCATCGCAAGCGACTCAAAGGCGCAGACAGGCGAAGCGACGGTCGAGGTCTTCGTCCAGCAGACGTGCGGCGCGGGCGACGACTGCCCGCCAAATGTCCGCATCGTAAACCCCGCGGCGAATTCGACCGTCTGCGGGCTCATCACCCTCGGCGCGACGGCGACGGACGATCACGACGTGCCGCAAGTGACCTTCTACCTTGGCACCGACGCGCTGGGCGTCGCACCGCAGAGCCCGTACTTTCGCGACTGGGACTCGCGTTCGGTCGCAAACGGCGACTACACGATCGCCGCAGAGGCGACGGACACCTCCCAGAACAAGACGCGGCACACAATCAGGATCCGCGTCTCGAACCAGGCCGGGCAGAACTGCGTGAACAAACCGACCGTCGCCTTCGCGAGCCCTCCCCCTGACCCGCAGGGGCGCCCGGTCTGCGTGAAAGGGACGGTTCAGCTCGCCGCGGAGGCGCGGGACGATGGGTATGTGACTGAGGTGAAGTACGCGGTCGAGCGAAACATCCTCGCGGGCGCGGCTCCGCAGCCTCCGAACTGGAACGCGCAATGGGACACTTCGCAGCATTCAGAGGGGGCGCAGGAGCTGAAGGCGATCGCGAAGGACAACGATGGCCTCTCGGGGGAGGCGGTTCTCCAGGTCCAGGTCGATCGGACCGCACCGAGCGTGACGCTCGCGGTTTCTGACGCGGGGTTCTCATCTGGTGGGCCGGTCGGGCTTTCGGTGCAAGTGTCGGACGGCACCGGCTGCGGTGTTGACCGCGTGGTCTACGATCTCACGGGGCCCGAAGATGCGTCGGTCACCGCGTCGACCTCGCCGTATTCCGCGAGCTGGAACCCGACGGGCAAGCCCTCGGGGGCGTACACCGCGCGCGCGACCACGTACGACCGCGCGGGAAACTTCCGGACAAGCGACGCGGGGGCCATCACCCTCGACCGCCCGCCGTCGCTCTCGATCACGTCGCCTTACTCAGGGCAAACCGTCTCGGGGATACGAACGGTCAGCGTGAGTGCGAGCGATGACCTTTCGACCCCGACGCTCTCGCTTTACGTCGATGGCCAGATCAACGCCGCGACGTTTTATGGCGGCGCGGCGACTTGGGACACAACACAGCACGGCTACGGCTCGCACGTCCTCGCGGTGCTCGCTCGCGACAGCCGGAATCAGGTCACCGACGCGAGCGTGACCGTGACCGTCGATCAGCCTCTCACGGTCGCGTGCAAGGTGATCGCGTGCAGCGCCTGTTCGTGCAGCCCTGGTGACGGTGGGTGCTACTGCGGGGGTGCAGGCGGCTGCTATTGCGATGGTGATGGCTGCTGGGTCACGGCGGACGGCGGGATCGTCTATCGGGAAGCGTTCGGGACGGTGACCATCCGTGCGACCGTGACGGACGACGAGGCGAGCGACCGCGTCGAGCGTCTGC
>JBBSVS010000108.1:0-4127 GCA_038046665.1 Thermoplasmatota archaeon | reverse complement strand
CCGCCGCCCCGAACCCGCCCTCTTCCACGCGAAGGAATGTCTGAGGCTCTGCCGAGAAAACGGAATCCGAGATTTTCCGCTCGCCTTCGCGTACGAAGCTCTCGCGCGGGCATCCGCGGTGGCGGGGCGGAAGGGGGATACCCGGAGGTTCATCGACCAGGCCCTCCGAGCCGGTGAGACCATCCGAGAGGCCGACGACCGCGAGCTCTTCGTCCGCGACATCGAGACCGTTCCGGGATTCCGCGCAAGGTAGCGGACTCGAAACTACCCTCGTGCGAACGAGGCCATGGACAGGGTGGGAGATGACACACGCGCATTCCTATGCGATCCGTCCCTCGGAACGTTTATCTCGCCGCTGAGCCGTGTCCTTTTCTAGCAGGGGGAGGACGAATGCCTCATTACATCAGCTTGGTGAAGTGGACGGACCAGGGAATCAAGAACGTGAGAGAGTCGCCGAAGCGCGCGGACCAGGTGGCCCACCTGACGGAGCAGCTCGGCGGGAAGATGCAGCTCTTCTACACGATGGGGGAGTACGACCTCGTGGCGATCACGGAAGCGAAGGACGATGAGACTGCGATGCAACTGCTCCTGCAGCTCGGCACGCTGGGCAGCGTCCGGACGACGACGATGAAGGCGTGGACGCCGGCCCAGGCCACGAAGATCATTGCGAAGCTGCAGTGACGTGAATCGGTCAGCTGCGGTCCCGCACCTGGATAACGACTTCCCGGATGTCCGAGTTCGGCCCTTGGTCCACGATCGCCTCGACCGCGTGGGCCACGTCGTCCACGCTCAGGGCCCATTCCGCCTCCGTGGAGCCGAGGTCCTCCTTCCGCCCGCCGAACTCCGTGATCACGTAGCCTGGAGCCACGTACGCGACCTTGATGCCGTCCGGGTAGAGTTCCTCCCGCCAGCATTCGTTCATCCCCCGCAAGGCCCACTTCGTTGCCACGTAAGCGGTGCCGCGCGGCACGCCAATCAGGCCCACGACAGACCCGATGTTCACGATCTGCCCGGACTTCTGCCGCTTCATGTACGGCACGGCCGCGCGGGTGAAATAGAACGGAGCGAGGACGTTCGTCTCGAGCTGGTTGCGGAAGGATTCCTCCGTCAGCTGCTCCACGGGCGCGTACTTGCCCACGCCCGCGTTGTTCACGAGGATGTCGAGGCGGCCCCAGGCGTCTACGAGGCCTTTGATGGCCGACTCGGCAAGCGTCGCATCCCGCACATCACCCGGAAGGGCGAGGGCCCTGCCTCCGGATTTCTCGATGGAGGCGGCGACCTTCTTCAGATGCTCCTTGCGCCGCGCGACGATCCCCACGTGCATCCCCTTCGACCCGAAGCGGAGGGCGATCGTCCGCCCGATCCCGCTCGAGGCTCCCGTGACCAGAGCGACGCGGTTCTCGCCCATGGGGGAGGGAAGGCGTTCGTCGGTTAAGGCACCTCGGACCCGCCCTACCTACTTCCTGCGGAGGACGAGGAAGAACCCGATTCCTCCCGCGAGGAGCCAGACCAGGGCGAGGAGGAACATCGACGTCACGGCCAGGAGCAGGGACATCATGATCTGGTCCCGCGCAAAGGTTTTCTGGGTCGTCCTGCTAGGGACGCCCATGCGCGCGGTCCGGTTCGAGGCCGACGGCTCGGTCGAATCCGTGAACGTGCCCGTACCTCCGGTCGGCCCGGAGGACGTGCTTGTCCAGGTCCTCGCGGTGGGCGTGTGCCATACGGACCTCCACATCCTGGACCAAGTCGCGTCGGGTGCACGCCAACCCGTAGTCCCGGGTCATGAAATCGCGGGGAAGGTCGTCAAGATAGGCTCCGACGTGTACATGATCAATGCCGGGGACCTCGTCGCGGTGCACTTCGAACAGCCCTGCGGCCAGTGCCGCCATTGCCGCAAGAAGCGGACGAACCTCTGCCGGGAAGGACACAGCCTCGGCTTCGATGTCCAGGGGGGTTACGCGGAATACGTGAAGGCGCGGCAGGACACCGTCCTCCCGCTGCCACCGGAGATGGATCCGGCCCTCGCGGCGCCCTTGGGATGCAGCGGCGCGACGGCGTACCGTGCGGTCGTGGCGCTCGGGAACGCGGGAGAGGAGGACCTCGTGGTCGTGATCGGCGCGGGCGGCGTCGGCCTTTCTGCCGTCCAGATTGCGAAGGCCCAAGGAGCCCGCGTCCTCGCGGTCGATCTGAGAGAGGAGGCGAGGAAAGCGGCCCTCGACGCCGGCGCGGAATCTGCCGTGTCCCCGGAGGACGCGAAGGTCGTCCGAGACGCAGACATCGTCGTGGACTTCGTGGGCCTAGGCTCAACGCTGGAACTCGGCCGCTCTCTCCTCGGCGTGGGGGGAAGATATGTCGCCGTGGCCGCGGGAGCGGAGTCCGTCCCGATGACCGCCACGGACATCATGGAGGGCGGTCGGGCCTACCTCGGCTCCTATTCCTCCACGATGGCGGACCTCGCGCGAGTCGTATCCCTCGCAGAGGTCGGCCGACTGAAACCGTTCGTCACTCGACGGGCGCCCCTCGAAGACGCCGAAAAGGTCCTGTCGGATCTGCGCGATGGGAAAATCGTGGGACGAGCGGTCTTGGAGCCCACGGCCGTGTAGCCAAGGGACGAACGCTCACGCGACCTTGCGCACGAGGAAGTGATACAGGTTTCCCTCCTTGCGAGACTCCAAGAGGGGCTGATGGGTGCGCAGGGACCAGTTCACCATCTCCGTGGGCGCCGTCCAGTCGTCCGAGACCAGATGGACCACGTCGCCCACCTGCGCTTGCTCGAGGAGTTCGTCCAGCTTTGCAAGGACCGCCGCGCACTCCGTGCCAATCTCCACGAGATCGTAGTCCGGGAAGGCCGCGTAGCAGTGCACGCGGAGCGCGGCCATCTGGGAGGCGAGGAAGTCCTTCGCCTCCACCGCGGACTTCAGCCTCCCGAGACCCTCGGCCGCCGAAGGTCGGAGGCGGGCAAACCAACCTTCCGCGTAGGGAGCATTCGAGAGGAGCCTGGGGTCCCTGAGCCCCTCCTCGTTCACCGCGACAAGGGTTCCCGCGACGGGCGTCCGGATCGGCCCAAAGAACTTCCCGCTCTCGAGGGTCCCGACCGTCTTGCCCTGGGCGTACTCCACGCCAAGGGGTCTCGCGTCGACCTTTGAGAGGCGGCCTGCCACCGCAGCCTGGATGCTCGTGATTCCAAGGACCACGTCGCCGCTCGCTTCTCGGCGGACCCACACGAGCCCGTCGCTGTCATAGAGAAGGTCGTCCGGGAACTCGCAGGTCTCGATCTTCAGGACCGTCGCCCTCCTAGACGAGCAGAACGTCTGCGAGGAGGAGTTCGGCGTCCGCGTTCGCGGTGACGTGCAGCTCCGGCTCTCCGGATATCTTCGCGGCGCTGAGGGCTGACATCCGCTTCCCGTTCACGCCGACCGGCCCGCCTTCGAGCACGTAGAGGTACGCGCCGCGCTTGTCCTCGAGCACATGCTCCGCGGTCTTCCCCTTCTCGAGGAAGCACGAGGAGACGCGGGCATCGGTGAAGATGAACAGCGCGTCCTCGTGTTCGGATGACACCAGGGGCAGGAAGTGGTTCGTGCGCTCGGACCGCTCCACTGCCTTTTGCTCCACGGAGGGCTCGAGGCCCGGTGCCGACGGCAGGAACCACATCTGGATGAAGCGCATCGGCGCATCCTTGCGGTTGTTGACCTCCGAGTGCCACAGGCCCCGCCCGACGGTCGTGTGCTGCACCCAACCCTCCTTGAGGACGCCGCCCTCGCCGTCCTGGTCCGCATGGCGGAATTCACCGCCCGCGCAATAGGTCACGACCTCGATCTCCCGATGGGGATGCAGGGGCCAGACTGCGCCGGGGGTCAGGGTGTCGTCGTTGAAGACCCGCAGGGTCCCGAAGTTCACATTCTTCGGGTCGAAGTACTCGCCGAAGGAGAAGTGCCAGCGGCCGTGGCAGACGCCATCCTGGATGGGCACCTCGACCCGGTAAATCGACTCAGGGTCGCGGACGTCGATCATGCGCATCCGTTCGATGACGACGGCACGGTTTGAAGGTTTGGACGGACCGGATTCGTCCCGGACATTCGGTACGAAAGGCTTTTCGAGTGGGGGCGCCAATCAACGGGCTCGAGGCG
>JBBSVS010000107.1:0-1945 GCA_038046665.1 Thermoplasmatota archaeon | reverse complement strand
TCACGACCAGACCGTCCTGATCACACACCCGTGCCACCCCTGCACGGGCCAGAGGGTGGCGGTCGTCCACCACCGACCCGACGGTCCGTTCCCCCATGTCATGGTCCAGCTCCCGGACCAGTCGCTCCAGTGCCTGCCCGTGGGCTGGACCGACCTCGCCTCCCCCAGCGTGTGGAGCCTCCCCGTCTCCGAGGGCGCCCGCCTCTCGGCCCCCGCCCTCCTGGACGTCGTTCGGCTGCTTTCCTCGTGGACGACGGGGGTGGAGCCGCAGGCCGGTCCTGCCGATGATCTGAACAGGTAGACATCTTGTCAGAAAGGACACGCATGCGGAAGTCGACGCAGACATCCCTGGCGCATGCCCGACGCCTCCAGCGGCGCCTCGTCGCACGACTCACCGCCCTCGGACCCATCCTGCACGGGTCCCTCGTGGCGCGATACCGTCCCTGCGGTCGGGACAACTGCCGTTGCGCGCGACCGGGCGACCCGGGACACGGCCCCGCGTACTGCTTCATGCTCAGGCAGGCCGACGGGAAGCTCGATCAGGTCTACGTCCGGAAGGAGGACAAGGAGCGCGTGGAGACCGCCATCGAGAACTACCGACGGGCGCGCGAAGTGATCGAGGAGATCTCCACGATCCACCGGCAGCTCCTGCGGGAGGGCGCATTGTTCAATTCGAAGCAGGCCCGTCGAGATGGCCGGGGAGGGAGGGTGACGACATGCTCGACACGGACCGCGAGGTCCTCCTCGAGGTCCTCTGCGGGATGCTCCTCGGGGCGCTCCACGCGGAAGAGAGCGGGGGCAGGGGACAACCGGAGGTGACCGATGGGGAAGATCGGCGCGGAGCACCTGAAGCGAAGGGCCTGCGTCTACGTGCGGCAGTCGTCGCTGGCGCAGGTGCAGCATCATCGCGAGAGCACCGCGAGGCAGTACAACCTGCAGGAGCGTGCGCAGGTGCTGGGATGGCCCTCGGAACGCGTTGAGGTGATCGACGACGACCAGGGCAAGTCCGGAGCGAGCGCGGTGGAGAGAGGCGGATTCCAGCGGCTGGTGTCCCAGGTCGCGCTGGGCGCCGTGGGGGCCGTGTTCGGCCTGGAGGCGAGCCGCCTGGCGCGGTCCTGCGCGGACTGGTATCGGCTCCTGGAGGTCGCGGCGCTCACCGACACGCTCATCGTGGACGAGGAGGGAGTCTACGACCCCAACCACTACAACGACCGCCTCCTCCTGGGGCTGAAGGGCACGCTGAGCGAGGCGGAGCTCCACTTCCTGAAACAGCGGATGCTCGGGGGCCGATGGAACAAGGTCCGACGCGGGGCGTATCGCCTCCGCCTGCCGACGGGGTACGTGTGGGAGGCGAAGGAGGGGATCCGCATGGACCCCGACGAGCGCGTCCGCGACACCGTGAACCTCTTCTTCCGCAGCTTCGAGCGGATCGGAACGGCAGCGGGGGTGGCGCGGGAGTTCGATCGGATCGGCCAGTTGTTCCCGCGGCGGGACGGGTGGGGCGGCGAGCAGGACCCGACGTCCTGGGGCCCCTTGAGCATCTCGCGCTCGGTCCAACTCCTCAAGAGCCCGATCTACGCCGGCGCGTATGCCTACGGTCGCCGCCACTCGAACGAGTGGGACGACGAGGACCCCTGCGCCGGCGGACGGATCTTGCTGCCAGGGTCCCACCCGGGGTACATCTCCCAGGAGCAGTTCGAGAGGAACCAGGCTCGCTTGGCCGCGAATCGAACCGGAACGCGTGAGGCAGGCAGCGCGGGGGCTGTGCGCGAGGGCCGGGCCC
Organism: Thermoplasmatota archaeon; assembly: GCA_038046665.1. GTDB lineage: Archaea > Thermoplasmatota > Thermoplasmata > RBG-16-68-12 > RBG-16-68-12 > RBG-16-68-12. The sequence continues at coordinate 162 of JBBSVS010000107.1, read as the reverse complement.
TGTTGCAGGGGATCGTCCTGTGCGGCGTCTGTGGACGCGGCATGACGGTCCACTACATGGCCAAGCAGCGTCCGACCTACGTCTGCGTCTCGCGGATCTCGAACCGCGTCTGCCAGGCGATCCACGCCCCCTCCGTGGACGGCGAGGTGGAACGCGCCATCC
>JBBSVS010000106.1:0-2185 GCA_038046665.1 Thermoplasmatota archaeon | reverse complement strand
GTGCAGCTCGCAGGGATCTCCCTGATCATGCGGAATTCCCTGATCGACGTGCTCACGGAGGACTACGTCGTCACCGCGCGGGCGAAAGGGCTCTCGGACCGGATGGTCTTGAAACGACACGCGATGCCCAACGCCCGCCTGCCCATGGTCACCTTGATTGCGCTGAACCTGGGGTTCATCCTCGGCGGCGCCATCCAGGTGGAATCCATCTTTTCCTACGACGGCCTCGGAGACCTGACCGTCACGGCGGTCTTGGACAAGGACTTCCCCGTCATGCAGGGGCTCTTCCTCCTGATTGCGATCAGCGTCGTCGTCGCGAACCTAATCTCGGACTTCGTGTACGCCTGGCTGGATCCGCGAATCCGTCTGGAGTGATGTGACCCCATGGCCCATGAGGACGCATCGTCCCCCATCCGACGGGAGAAGGATGCATCTCAGGAGTCGCTCCTCCGCGTGCGCCTCGCGAGCGCCTGGAACCGCTTCCGACGGTTGGCGAGCGTGTTCCGGGAGAGCCACCTCGGGATGATCGGGCTGTTCATCCTGCTCGTCTTCACCTTCATGGCGGTGAGCGCGCCTTTCCTCACCGCAACGGGACTCCTACGGAATCCCGACGCGCCCCTCTGTGGGTCCGACTTCCACGTATGCCCACCGGACCTCACGGGGGAGATGGACTATGCGGCGCCGAACGGATACGTCTGGCTCGGGACGGATCAGCTGGGCCGTGACCTCTTCAGCCGCCTCTGGTGGGGGACCCAGAACACGATCCTCATTGGCTTCATGGCCTCTGTCGTGAGCATGGGCCTCGGCACATTCGTCGGCATGGTGTCCGGATACTACGGAGGCTGGGCAGACGAGGTCCTCATGAGGATCGTCGACTTCTTCCTCGTTCTCCCGACCTTGGTCCTAGCCCTCTTGCTCATGGGCCTCTTCGGCCGGACCGCTGGACTGGTGGAGTACATCCTGATTATCGGCGTGACGCTGTGGGCGAGCACCGCGCGCTTGGTCCGGTCCCAGGTACTCTCCCTGAAACAACGGCAGTTCATCGAGCGGGCCCGGGCCATCGGCGCCGGGAAGACGCGAATCGTGTGGCACCACATCTTCCCCAACGCCTTCTCCCTCGTTTTCGCGGAGGCCATCCTGACCATCGCTGTCGCGATCCTGACCGAGGCCTTCCTCAGTTTCATCGGCTTCCCGCCTCCCGGAGCCCAGACCTGGGGCGTCATGATCGAATTCGCCTGGATTTACTCGGCGATCCAGCACGGGCTGGTGTGGTGGATCATCGCCCCCGGCCTCGCGATCGTTGCCGTGGTGCTGGGTTTCACGCTCTTGGGCTACGCACTGGACGAGATATTCAACCCGCGATTGCGGAGGCGGTGAGATGAGCCTCCTGGACGTGAAGGGGCTGAAGGTCCACTTCGAGACGCGAGACGGGACCGTGCGCGCCGTGGACGGCGTGGACTTCTCCCTCGAGGAGGGCGAATCCCTCGGCCTTGCGGGCGAGTCGGGCTGTGGCAAGACGACGGCCGCCCTCGCGATCATGCGCCTCCTCCCGACGAACGGCAGGATCGTTGAGGGCGAGGTCAACTATATGGGCTACGACCTCGCGAAGATGACGAGCAACCAGATCCGCGGGATCCGCTGGCGGCATATCTCCATCATCTTCCAAGGTGCGATGAACGCCCTCAACCCCGTCACGCGGGTCGGCGCGCAGCTCGCAGAGCCAATCATCCTCCATGAGAAGGTCGACGAGGAGGTCGCCATGAAGCGCGTGGGGGAGCTCCTCGAACTCGTTGGAATCCACAAGGACCGCGCGAACGAGTATCCGCACGAGTTCTCCGGTGGAATGCGGCAGCGGGTCATGATCGCGATGGCCCTCGCGTGCAATCCGCGCATCGTCATCGCGGACGAGCCCGTTACCGCCCTGGACGTGATGATCCAGGCGCAGATCCTCGAGCTCCTTGAGCGCCTCAAGCGGGAGCTCGGCCTCTCCATGATCCTCATTTCCCACGACCTCTCGGTGATGGCGGAGACCTGCGACTCCATGGCGATCATGTACGCGGGGAAGATCGTGGAGGCGGGCTCCGTGCGGGACGTGTTCAAGAAGGCGAACCATCCGTACACAAAGGATCTCATCGCTGCCTTCCCGGACATCGAGGGCCCATCCGTGCTCCCGGCGTACATCCCT
>JBBSVS010000105.1:0-7887 GCA_038046665.1 Thermoplasmatota archaeon | reverse complement strand
GAGCCTGATTGACCCGCCGGAAGGATGCCGCTTCCACCCCCGCTGCAAGTACGCGTGGGACAAGTGCGTCGCCGAGGACCCGGTCCTGGACCTCGTCGGAGAGGGCCACCGATCCGCGTGCCACCTGAACGCCAAGGAGGGACGACCGGCGTGAACCGCGAGCCCTACCTGACCCTTCGGGACTTCCGCGTGTGGTTCGCGAAACGCCGCGGATTTCTTGAATCGCTGCGGCGGACCGAGCCCGCCTACGTGAAGGCGGTTGATGGGATCGACTTGGACGTGGGAAAGGGCGAAGTCTTCTGCCTCGTCGGAGAGAGCGGGTGCGGGAAGACGACGACGGGCAAGGGCATCCTGGGCCTCGTCCCTCCCACGGGCGGGGACGTGTTCGTGAATGTGCCCGCCGAAGAGTTGTCCAGGTATGCGAAGGCGAAGGGGGACGCAGACGAGGCGACCCTCGAGGCGTTCCGGCGGCGCTACTCCTTGAGCTACGAAGAGAAGGCCGTGTGGAAGATGAAGGACGTCCTCTTGTTCCTTCTGGCCACCGCAGCCGGTTTTGTCGTGAGCGGCCTCCTCGGCGCGGGCGTCGCCGTCGGGATACAGGGGACGCTCGGGAGCGGCTGGCTGTTCTTGGCGTTCCTCCTGAGCGGCGCTGTCCTTGGTTTCATGGGGACGCTCCCTTTTGTGAAGGCCGCAAACCGCGTGCCCGCGTACCTGGCCCTGACCGCCCTCCTGGGAACGCAAGGGATGTTCCTTTTCTTCCTGACGTTTCTGCGGGTGACCCAGGGCAAGCCGACAGACCTCGGGTCCGTCTTCGGAGACTTCGGCTCGGCCTGGGGCAGGGACTTCGTGCAGATCCTGGTCCAGGTGGCCTACGCGCTCATCGGCGCCCTCGCGGCCTGGCAGAGCGCCAAGGTCTTCACGGGGTACTGGCAGTCAAAGAAGGGCATCGAGACGGACCGCTTCCGCAAACTCCGCAAGACGTTGCAGATTATCTTCCAAGATCCGTACGAGTCTCTCAACCCGAAGCACTCCGTCTACGACATCGTCGCGGAGCCGCTCATCGTGAACCACATCACGCGAAGCCGAGCGGAGACGGAGGCGCGTGTGGAGAGGGCCCTCGAGGACGCGGGCCTGAGGCCGCCGCGGGACTTCATGTTCCGCTATCCCCACGAGCTGAGCGGGGGCCAGAGGCAACGCGTGTCCATCGCGGGGGCCCTCGTGCTGGACCCGGACTTCCTCGTGGCCGACGAGCCCGTCTCCATGCTCGACGTGTCCATCCGCACGGAGATCGTGGAGCTGCTCCTCGAACTGCGGAAGCGGAAGGGCTTGACGTACCTGTTCATCACCCATGACCTCAGCTTGGCTTGGGTGATCGCCGACCGCATTGGGGTCATGTACTTGGGCAAAATGGTGGAGGAGGGGCCCAAGGAGCAGGTGGTGCGGAACCCCCGCCACCCGTACACGAAGGCCCTGATCACGGTCGTCCCCGTCCCGGATCCGGACCGTAGGCATCAGCGGACGATCCTCAAGGGCGAGCGGCCGGACCCCTCCGACATCCCGCCCGGATGCCGCTTCCACCCGCGCTGCCCCGTGGCCTTCGAGGCCTGCGGCTGGGAGGCCCACGAGCTCCTCGATGACCTGAAGGAGCTGGCGCTGGCCTCGGGCCGCGAACCGAAGTTCCTCGCCTCCCTCGCGGTGGACGGGCCGTTATCCCTCTTCCTGCCCTGGGACTCCTCCGAGGCGGAGACGTGGCTGCGGGAACAGATGGCCGCGAGGGCGGAGGAATACCGCAGCCTCAAGGCGATCCGCTCCATCGAGAAGGCCAACGGCGGGCTGCGCATCCTGCTCCACGAAGGCCGGGAGCCAATCTTGAAATCCGTTGCGCCCAATGTCCGCGTCGCCTGCCACCTTGCAGGATGATCCGTCCATGCGCGCCCGCTGTCGCGAGTTTGGCCTGCGCCTCGGAATCTTGGAGCCCGGCCCGAAGAACACGATTGCCGACGTCGGCGAGGTCCGCGTCGGGCACGTGACCCTGCTTTCCGGAGAAGGGAAGCTCGTTCCAGGGAAGGGGCCCGTGCGCACGGGCGTCACCGTCATCGTCCCGCATCGGGGGAACGTGTGGCGGCAACGGCCGAAGGCGAACTGGGACACGATCAACGGATGCGGCGAGCTCACCTCCGCGCTGGAGATGCGGGAGTTCGGCGTGATCGAGACGCCGATCGGCCTGACGAACACGATGTGCGTGGGCAACGTGGGCACGGGCCTCATCGAGGCGGCCTTGGAGGCGAACGCGGATGCGGCGATCGACGAGTCGACCGTGGTCCCCACAGTTTCCGAATGCGACGACTCGGATCTGAACGACGCCCGCGGGCTCCACGTGAAATCCCACCACGTGAAGGACGCCTTGACGGTCGCCAGCGACGAGGTCGGGATGGGCACGGTCGGCGCGGGCACCGGGATGACGTGCTGCCAGTACAAGGGTGGAATCGGCTCCGCCTCGCGACGGCTCGGAGGGAAGGAGGGCGGCTGGACCGTCGGTGCGCTCGTGCTCTCGAACTTCGGCTGGAGGGAGCATCTCACGATCGCGGGAGTCCCGGTGGGCCGCGAGCTCATGAAACTGGACGACCTGGCGATACCCAAGGGCGGCGGTGCATCCATCGTCACGGTCCTGGCCACCGACGCGCCTTTGTCGTCCCGCCAGCTCGGGCGCCTCGCGCGGCGCGCGTTCCATGGCATCGCGCGCCTCGGATCCTTCAGCGGCGGCGGGAGCGGCGACATCGCCCTCGCCTTCTCCACGGCCCAGTGGGTCCCCTACGATGCGGCGCCGGAGGTCCTCGAGGAGAAACGCCTCCACGATTCCCGGATGAACCCGCTCTTCCTGGCGGCCGTCGAGGCCACGGAGGAGGCCATCGTGGACTCCCTTTTCACAGCCACCACCGTGGTCGGGCGGGATGGCCACACCGTGCCCGAGTTGCCGGTCCCGCAGACAATCGAGATCCTGGACCGGTATGGCCGACTCACCGGGTGAGGGGCCCGCTCACTTCATCCGCTTCAGGACGTCTTCCGCGGCGTTCAGCACTCCGTCGATGTCTTCGTCGGAGTGCGCTGTGCAGGTGTAGAACGGCTTGTCGGGATGCAGATGCACCCCGCGGGCCAAGAGCCCGTAGTCGAATCGCTGGCGCATCTTCGCGTCGGCGCGTGCGGCATCGCGGTAGTTGCGGATGGGATCCCTGGAGAACACGACGTTGAACGTCGAGCCGGGACCGATCGCCTGCGCGGCCACGCCGAGCCGGTCGAAGAGGTCGTTCAGCCCGTCACGGAATCGGTCGGTGATGCGGTTCAGGTCCGGATAGGTCTCGGGCTCCTCGAGCACATCCAGGGTGGCCATCCCGGCCGCGAGGACCGTCGGGTGTCCGTTGAACGTCCCGCCGTGGAAGACGCGGTCCTCCGTCGGGCGGGTGACGGGGTTCATCGTGTCCATGATCTCCCGCTTCCCGAGGAAGGCGCCGCACGGATAGCCGCCGCCGATGATCTTGCCGAGGGTCATCAGGTCCGGATCGATGCCGAGGGATGTAGCCACCGCCCCGAACTTCTCCATGCGGAAGCCGGACATGATCTCGTCGAAGATGAGCACAATCCCGAGGTTCTCCGTGGTCTCCCGGAGGGCCTTCAGGAACTCCTTGTCGCCCGGCACGAAGCCCCGCTGAACGGGCTCCACGATCACCGCCGCGAGCTCGTCCCGGTGGGCCTTGAGGAGCTTCGTCGTGCCCTCGGTGTCGTTGAAGGGGAGCACGAGGACGTTTTCCAACTCCTCTTCGGTCGTGCTAATCGAACCGGGCACGGGAACGGGCGCATTCGCCGGTCCGGCGTTCTTCACGGGAGGCGTGAGGCTGACGAGGACTTCGTCGTAACTCCCGTGGTAGTGGCCCTCGAACTTGCCAATCTTCGAGCGGCGCTTGTAGCCGCGGGAGGCGCGAATCGCGTGGAGCGTGGCCTCCAGGCCCGAGTTCGTGTATCGCACGCTATCGGCGAAGGGGAAGATCCTCTTGAGCCGCTCGGCCATCTTCGCCTCGTTCTCGTGGGGCGCGCCGAAGATTGGCGTGCCGTCGGCGTCGAGCTGCTCGCGGATCGCCTCCAAAACCCTGGGATGTCCATGGCCCAAGATGAGCGGGCCGAAGCAGAGCATGAAGTCGATGTACTCGTTCCCGTCCAGGTCCCAGAGGTGGCTTCCCTGGGCCCGCTTCGCGTACACCGGGTAGGGCGGGAAGAACTTCACGTTGCCCGTGACGCCGCCGGGGAGGCTCCTCGAGGCCCGCTCGAACCAGGCGGCGGTCCTCGGCGTACGTGCCTTGTACTCCGCGATCGGATCGAAGGTGCCCATGGGTTCACCCGAGGTAAATCCTCTCGGGGTCCAAGGACCGGAGGGCCCTTAATTCCTCCTTCGTGGGGGCGGGGTTCTCTTCCACACGCTCGGCGACCTTCAGCTTCCACGGCGTGTTCTCTTGGACTTGGGCGATCGTGACCCCGGGGTTCAGGGCGGTCAGGGTCATCTCCCCGGTGACCTGGTCGAACTTCATCGTACAGAGGTTCGTGATCACGGCATAGGGCCCGCCGCCCTGGAACTTGAACGTTTCCCAGCGGGCCTTCCCGTCCAGGAAGCCCGGGCTCGTGACGAAGTCGACCTTCTCGATGAAGCGGCGCTTCTCGTGGGGCGTGATCACGATGATCTTCTTCACGTTGGACGCGGTCTCGCAGGCCCCGCCGCTCCCCGGGAGGCGGACCTTCGGCTGCGCGTAGGATCCGATGACCGTGGAGTTGATGTTCCCGAACTTGTCGATCTGGGCCCCGCCCAGGAACCCGACGTCGATGCGCCCGCCCTGAATGTAATAGGCGAACTGCTCGTACATGGAGCACACGGACTTCGCGCCGGTGACGAGGCAGGGATCACCGATGGACAGAGGCATGCGGCTCGGGTTCGAGCCGATCGTGCCGGACTCGTAGATCAGGATTAGGTTCGGCGCGTGGAGGCGCTTCGCCAGGTTGGCCGCGAGGTTCGGGATGCCCACGCCCACGAGGACGCTCTCCCCGTCCTTGAGTTCGCGGGCCGCGATCGTCACCATGAGTTCGCTCGGCGTCACCTGGGTGATGGCGTCCATGGTCACACGCTCCCGTAGTTCACGGGCACGCTCATGAGCGGCTTCGGCTTGAGCTTCGCGAGCTTCTCGGGACCGAGCATCTTCACGTAGGCCGCGCGGTCCTCGACGCCATACACCCATTCGTCCAGGTACTTCAGCGTGGTCTCGTGTTCCTTCGTGATCTCGTCCCACTGCACGTAGAACTCGTTGTCCCGGTCGTAGTAGCCCTGCGTGTAGGAGGGATGCGCGGCCCAGGGCTCATGGACGACCGCGTGGACGATGAAGTCCGGGATGAGGGTGCGGTTCGGGTCCGAGCGGATGATGTCCTCGGAGACAATCTCCTCCGCGGAGAGGATGACCTTCTTCGCGGCGAAGGCGGCGTCCTTCTGCTCGCCCACGATGCCCCAGATGTGCGCGTTCCCGCTCGCGTCGCAGCGCTGCACGTGGACGACGGCCACGTCGGGTTTGAGAGGCGGGACGACGGAGACCTCGTCGCCCGTGTACGGGTCCGCGACGCTCCGGATGTTCGGGTTCTGGGCGGGCAAATCGGAGCCCAGGTTCGTCCGCAGCGGGAGGAAAGGCATGTTCGTCGCGCCCGCGAAGAGACGGCCGGAGAGGCCGAAGTGCGTGTACTCCTCGATCTCCAACGTCTTCGGGACGCCCTTCTCCGTCGCGCGGCGGAAGCAGCGCAACGAGCCCACGCCCGGGTTGCCGGCGTAGGAGAAGACGACCTTCTTCGCGCAGCCTACGGCGATCATCTGGTCGTAGATGATGTCCGGGGTCGCGCGGCACAGGGTGAGGTCCTTCTTCCTCTGCCGGATGATCTCGTGTCCTGCGGCGAAGGGGATCAGGTGGGTGAAGCCCGCCAGGTACGCCGTGTCGCCGTCGCGCACGAACTTCGAAACCGCCTCCTTCATCGACATGACCTTGTGGGAATCCATGGGCTCACGCTCCCTCCGTGTCGGGGACGAACTTGAATCCGTAGCGGATGACGCCTTCCTCGCGGTAGATGCGCCGGAGCTCCGCGCGGACTGGCATGTCGATCTTCACGTCCTTCCCGTTCACGTCGGCCATCTGGCCGATGACCTTCGGGCCCTTCTCGAGCTCGACGATCGCCACCGGGTACGAGCCGCCCGCCTTCTCCTGCTCCGCGAACTCGGGCGGCGCGCCGCCCGCGCCGATCAGGGTGAAGGTGTGGACCTTGCCGCGGCCGGAGAGCTGGATCTCCTCGAAGTCCGAGGAGGCGTTGCAGTACTTGCACACGCCCTTCGGCGGGAAGTTTACCTTGCCGCACTTCTTGCACTTGTGCCCGACGAGGCGGTACCGCTGGGGGATCGTGCGCCAGTACATCGGGACGGAGACGTGGGCCATGTGTGGTCACCTCACTTGATCGCTCCCTTGAGCTTGAGATACTGGACGTAGTCGATGTACTCCTTTCGGGCGGCCTCCTGCTGCACGCCAATCGCCGGCCTGCGCTCGCCGACCACGCGGAAGCTCAGGGCATCGCTGCCCGCGCCGCTCCCGTAGGAGACCACGAGGATGCGGTCGCCCACCTTGGACACGTCGAGGGCGGCGGCGAGACCCATGGGGGCGGACGCGGCCCCGAGATCCCCGAGGAACGTGGAGACCATGCCGACGGCGAGCTGCGGATCCTGGAAACCGAGCTTGCCCGCCACGGAGCTAGGAGCCCGCGCATCCGGTTGCTGGAACACCACATGGGCGTAGTCCTCGGGCTTGCGCCCGACCTTCTTCATCAACGCCGACGCAGCTTTCGTCGTGTTCGTGACATAAGAGCCTTCGGAGAACTTCTTCACGCTCAGGTCGTGGAGCTGCTCTTCCTCCCGCGGGCGGAAGCGTTCGCCGAAGTGCTCGCTCGCGTAGGAGGCGTGGCCCTCGAGTTCGGCGAGGACCTCGTCCTGGGCCAGCACGAAGGCCACGGCCCCCGCGCCCATCCCGTGCTCGATGGAATCCCACATGCTCGCGCTTGGCGCGTCGGCCACGGCCACGAGGGCCCGCCCCGATGGGTTCGCGGCGAGGTGCTCGAAGCCGGCCAGCATGGCCTCAGTGCCCGCCCGCGTGGACGTCGTGTGGTCCGAGGCGAAGGTCTCGTTCGGGATCCCGAGGCCCACGATGATCGTGCCCGAGAGGAACTTCTCCGTGTAGGGAGCGGAGGTCGAGGCAAACGCAAGTCGCGTCACCCGGTTTGGCGGGAGCGGTACCGACTCCAGGGCGCGGCGCGAGACCTTCGTCGCCAGGGTGATCATGTCCTCGTCGAACCCTGCGACGGACTTCTCATTCACGCCCGCGGCGGCAAAGGAACCCCAGGCCTTCGCGTAGTCTTCCTTCTTGATTCGGAACCGCGGGATCGTCACGCCGTAGCCGGAGATGCCAAGGGCCATGGGGTCACCTCGCGAGGATCGTCACGGCCACGGTGCCGCCCGATCCGCCCACGTTGTGCAGGAGCCCGCGCTCCACGCCCTTGACCTGGCGGGTCGGCTTGTTCACCGTCCCTCGTAGCTGGTGGAACATCTCGTAGGCCTGTCCCGTGCCGGTCGAGCCGATGGGGTGGCCTTTGGCCTTCAGCCCGCCGCTCGCGTTCACCGGCTTGTCCCCGGTGATCTCCGTGTGTCCCTCCTCGATGAACTTGCCTGCCTCGCCTTTCTTGCAGAACCCGAGGTCCTCGTAGGCGAGCAGTTCGGCAATCGTGAAGCAGTCGTGCACCTCCGCGACCTGGACGTCCTTCGGGCCCACG
>JBBSVS010000104.1:0-4981 GCA_038046665.1 Thermoplasmatota archaeon | reverse complement strand
GTAAGTCCAGTCCCGCCGTCCAACCGCCGCGGGCCAGGGCGGACTTGCCAAACGAGTTGCCGTATCGTCCCAGATTCACGAGCACGTCCTTGACCCGGAGCTCCATGTCCCCCCGGGAGACGAGGTGCCGCCGCATCTCGATGATCAGAGGAATGTGCTCGTTGAACACGGGGCACCGGGCCATGCAGGCCATGCAGGTCGTACACGCCCAGACTTCCTCCCGCAGGACGACGTCTCCCACGAAGCTCGCTTTCGCGCGCGCGTCGCCGCCGGCGTCCGAGCCGGGGAGCGCGCCGGCCACCAGCTCCTTGAAGTGATGGACCAGCTCCTTGGGCGAGAGCGCGGACCCGCTGGCGTGCACGGGGCACACCCGATCGCAGCGACCGCATTCCGCACAGCACAGGGCGTTGAACAGCTGCCGCCAGGTGAAGTCCTCGAGCCGCGCCGCTCCCTCCGACTCCGGCGCCATGCCTCCGGGGCGAAGCGACGTGAAGAACACCCCGAAGGGCGCGAACAGCAGGTGCGCGTGCTTGGAGTAGGGCAGGTAGGCCAGGAAACCGAGCACCGTGGCCATGTGGGCCCACCACATGCCGAGGTACAGCGTCGCTGCGCTGGCCGGCTCGATCCCCAGGCCGGAGAACGCCCGGCCGAGCCGGGCCCCTGCCGGACTCCAGGCCCCGGCGTGCTCTCCGGCCATGGCCCGCGATCCCTGGCCGCCGAGGAACGTCACGAGGAGCAGGCCGATCAGACAGAGGACGATGGTGGCGTCCCTCGTCCGCTCCAGGCTGGGCGGCGTGAAGACGTAGCGGCGGGCCGCGGCGACGAGCAGCGCCACGAGGGCGAGGACGCCGAGCAGCTCCATGGGGAACGCCATCCACGTCACCTCGTCCGCGTACGGGACGGGCAGGAACGGAAACAGCCCCCGAAGGAGGTTCCAGAAGAAGCTGGTCGCGAAGAAGACGAACGCCCAGAAGATGAGGAGATGGGCGACACCGATCGCCGGTTCCTCGAGGAGTCGCTTCTGGCCGAAGACGTTCGTCAGAGCGTGCCACAGCCGCCGCGGAATCTGCTCCCAGCGGTTCTCCGCTCGCGCCCTTCTCAGCACGCGAACGATGTGCACGACGCGCCGTCCGAACAGGGAGAACGCGACGGCGGCCACGATCCAAAGAAGCAGCCACCCCGGCAGGCCCAGGTACGCCGACAGACCGGGATCAGGCATGGATTCCCTTCCTCGCCCGCACGGCTTCGCTCAGAGCCGGGAGAACGTCCAGCACGTCGCCCACAATCCCGTAGTGTGCCACGGTGAAGATGGGCGCCTGCGGATCGGTGTTGATGGCGATGATGAGATCGGCGCTCTTCATCCCCTCCACGTGCTCGGGAGCTCCGCTGATGCCGGCCGCCAGGTAGAGCTTCGGCTTGACGGTGGCACCCGACTTTCCGACCTGGCGGGTGAGCGGAAGCCAGCCCTGATCGATCACGGGGCGGGAAGCGCTCACGACCCCGCCGAGCGCCTCCGCGAGCTCCTCGGCGAGCGCGATGTTGTCCCGCGTCTGGATGCCGCGGCCCACGGAAACGAGGGCGTCCTGCTGGGTGATGTCCACGTCGCCCGCCGCGGGCTCGATGTACTTCGCGAACCGGACGCGGCCCTCCGAGGGCAGGGCGACTTCCACCTCCTCGATCGATGGCGTGCGGTCCACCCGTGCTTCGCTGCCGGCCCGGGACCCGGGCAGGATGCCCAGCACCGCCGGGGAACCGGGAACGGCGACCGTGGTTTCCATCTTGCCCCCGTAGAGAAGGCAACGCGCGTGGAGCCCGCCGTCGAGCACCCGAACGTCCCTGCAGAAGTTGGCAAGTGAGATCCGCAGTCTGGCGGACAGGAGGCTGGGCACATCGGCCGACACGTTCGTGAGGGGGACGAGGAGCGAGCGAGGCTTCCGCTCCTCCACCAGGGCCGCCAGCGCGAGGCAGTACGCCTCCGGATTGGGCTCGGCCAGGGAGGGGTGGTCGACGGTGAGGACGGAGTCGGCGGCTCCGAGAGACCCGGCGAGGTCCTTCGCCCGGTGCCCGAGCAGCACGGCCTCAAGACGGCTCTCGAGACCGGCGGCGAGTTCCCTTCCCAGGACCAGCAGCTCGAAGGTGGGATCGGAGAGGCGCCCTCTCCAGTGCTCCGCCAACACCCAGACATTGCCCGCCATGGTCACCGCCTCCTCAGACCAGACCGCGAGCCGACAGCATGTCGGCGACCTTCGAGGCGACCTCCTCGGGACTGCCCTCCAGCATCTCCGCCCGGCCGGTGGCCTCGGGCTTCGTCATCTGGAGGATCTCCAGCTGCGACGTCTCATCCCTCGCCGGCGCGGGCACGGTGTCGATCGTCCGGGACTTCATGGTCGCCCGCACCTTTGCCACCGGCACGTACCGCGGCGGCTTCTCCGCCGCCTGGATGCCGAGAACCGCGGGAAGGGAGACCGCATACTCTCCGCGCACGCCGCCGGCGTACTCCTTGAGGACCGTGGCCCGGCCCGCCTCTGTGTCCACGTCGATCCCGGTCACGATGCCGAGGTAGGGAATCCGCAGTCGCTCGGCGAGGCAGGGCGCGAGCAGCCCGTCGAGATCGTCGATGGCCTGACAGCCCGTCAGGATGAGATCGACGGGCATCAGGTTCGGGACGTCGGGGAGGATTCGCGCCAGCAGAGCCGCCGCCTCCGACGTGGCGAGCGGGGAAGCCGCTCCCGCCACTTTCACCGCCCGGTCGCTGCCCTTCGCCAGCGCGGTGAACAGGACGTCGTCGATGTCCGGACTCTCGATCGCCATCGTGGTGATCGAGCCACCGCGGCGCTCCTTCAGCAGGAGCGCCTGCTCGAGCGCGTGGTCGTCCCTCTCACTGACGATCAGACGGAGTGACTCGAGGTCGAGCGATTTCCCGTCGGGGCCGACCTCCAGCTCCTCCACGATGTCGGGCACCATTTTCATGAGCACCAGGGTGTTCATGGTGCGCCCTCCATCGCTTCAGCGAGCAGCTCCACCACGTCCCGGACGACCATCTTCTTGTCGTAGCCCAGGACCTTGAGGGAGTCCTCGAACCGCGAGATCTCGTACGGACACGAGATGGCGAGAACGTCAGCCCCGGTGCCGACCGCCTCCTTGACCCTCCGGTCGGCCAGGCGTTCGCGGCCCTTGGCCTTGAAGTAGGTGTCCAGCCACATGCCGCCCCCGCCGCCCCCGCAGCAGATGGAGTTGATGCGGTTGTGCGGCATCTCCACGAGCTTCACGCCGGGGATCGCCTTCAGGAGGCGCCGCGGTTCCTCGTAGAACCCGTTGTGCCGCCCGAGGCAGCAGGAATCGTGATAGGTGACCGTGTAGTCCAGCCTCCGCTTCAGGAGCGGCCGCAGGGAATCCAGGTAGCGCGCGAAGAACGGCGTGGTGTGTTCCACCGCGTGGTCGAACCCGAGGGACGGGTACTCGTACTTGAAGGCGTCGTAGGCGTGCGCACCGGAGGTGATGATGCGGTTGAACTTGTACTTGTGGAGGAGCGCCATGTGGTAATCCATGAGCGTCTCGAACAGCCCGGCCTCCCCGACCAGGCGGGCGCACTCGCCGGCGCACTTCTCCTCGTTGCCGAGAATGGCGAAGTCGACTCCCAGCGCGTGGAGGATCTTCGCCGTGGCGCGGCTGTTGTCCTGACCCCTCGGATGGAAAGACGTGTAGCACTCCACGAACCAGAGCACGTCCACCGGGCGGGGATCCTCCGACAGAACGCGGATGGGCACCCCGGCGGTCTTCGCCCATGCGGCTCTCTTGCGCGCCGACTCCCCCATGGGGTTGCCGTAGCGGAGCGTGTTCGCCAGCGCCTTCTGCAGCTCGGCGGGGACCTCGGGGAGACGGCTGAACACCTGTTCCTTCACCAGCGGGAGGAGGACCTCCGTAAGCCGGAGTCCCCGGGGGCACTTCGCCATGCACGCGTAGCACGCGACGCAGTGGAGCAGGCTGTCGCTGACGAGGACGTCCTCGATCAGCCCCGCGCGCAGCATCCCGATGATGCGCCGCGGCGGGTAGTCCATGACGTCCCCGTACGGACACGTTCCGGCACACACGCCGCATTGGATGCAGGTCAGGAGATTCCGTCCCTGGGGAGATTCCAGGAGGTTGTCGAGCGTGATCTCCGTCGCGGCCTCCGCAGGTTCAGTGGTCGTGAGGGCCATGGGCTCACTCCTTGCGCGTGCGCCCTTCGGGCCGCCACGGCGCCTGCGGGTCGTCGTAGGCGTGCGGGTACCGAAGGATGAGGTCGTACTCCGCTTCGAGTTCCGCGTGGTGTCGGGCGTGCGCGTCGGCGAGGTACCGGAACATGTTGTGCCCGGTCAGGTCCGCCGCCGTCGCCGCCGCGTCCAGGTAGAACTCGCGCGAGCGCCGCTCGGCGTCCGCCGCGTAGCGCAGCGCGCCGCGCAGCCCCTCGCCCGCGTCGCTCCCGCCGGCCGCCTGCGGCGCGCTCGCCAGTGGCGGCGGCACCGCGACCGCCACGCCGGGCGCCAGGTCCGCGTGCCGCGCGCGCAGCAGCGCCTCGTGCTGCCGTGACTCCTGCACGAGGAGCTGAAACCGATCGCGGGCGAGGGGACTGGTGCAGCGGGAGGCCAGGTCGGGGTAAGTGCGCGCCGTATCCATCTCCCGGCGGACGGCGACTCCAAGGACCTCGAGTGCGGTGAGGTCGGTGGTCAACATTGGTCCACCTCCCGAACAACTGCTCGACACACTGTGCACCCTGAATGCGGGCAAACCGTGTACCAGCATCGTGGTGGGCCGCACCACGGCGCACAACGCGACACGACGCAAAACCGCCCCAAACCCGGGGTTTCGCGGCGCAGCTTCTGCATACGGGATCGTCACGGTTCAGAAAGGCGATTTCGGCGGGGCTGAACAGTTGTTCGACAAAGCGGCGTTGAAACGTGGACTTCGGCGCCCTCTCACACACCCTCGCGGGTCGCTCCCG
>JBBSVS010000103.1:0-2729 GCA_038046665.1 Thermoplasmatota archaeon | reverse complement strand
GCACCACTCCGACGATCTCCCGCTGCAGCGCCTCCTCCCGGTCCTGGGGCGTGAGCTGCGTGCGCGGTCTCTCGCCCTGCATCATCGTCAGGGCGATCCGGAAGAGCAGGATCCCGCCCGCGATCTCGAAGGCCGGGAGCGTCGTCCCGAAGAGGGCGAAGATGTACGTGCCCGCGAGAGCGAAGACGATGAGGGCGATTGTCGCGGACAGCACGGCCTTCTGGATGACCCGTTTCTTCAGGTCGGGCGCGTAGTCCCGGGCGAGGACGACGAAGAAGGTCGTCGCGCCCATCGGGTTGACGATCGCGAAGATCGCAGCGAAGGTCGTGAGGGCGAAGGTCGTCAGGTCCACGGCCATGGGCGGCCGTCGGACAGAGCCCTCGCTATTAGAACGTGTCGAGGACCTTGCGGGCGAAGGTCAGGTAGCCCGTGTGGCCAAGGGCCGCGAAGGACGGCCGCACGCCCACGTCGCGCACCTCCATCTCCCGCTCGATCAGCTCGATCGTGCGCACGTCGACGAAGGGACGCTGGCGGATCGCGGCCACGGTCTCCTTGACCTGCTCCATGTTCGGCGAGAACGTCGCGAGATGGCCGCAGGGGCGCAGGGCGTCCCAGGCCGCTGGGATCGCCGACCAGGGATCGAGGAGGTCGAGGACCACCGCGTCGAAGTCCCGCTCCGGCACACCCACGCGGACATCCCCCCTTCGGAACTCGACGGCGTCGGAGAGGCCCGCGCGGCCCACATTCTCTCGTGCGACGCGGAGCGACTCCTCCCGGAGATCGTACGAGACCACACGACCGGAGGGGCCTGCGACTCGAGCGAGGGCCACCGTGAGACCGCCCGATCCCGAGCCAGCTTCGAGGACCCGCGCACCCGCCACGATGTTCGCCTCGTACAGGATCGCCGCGAGGTCCTTCATCGCGAGGGTCTGCGGGCCGCGCTCCATCGTTTCCCGCAAGTCTCGCGAGGACGCTTCGAGGACGAGGAACGCCTTGCCTCCGACCGCGATTCGACGCCCGATGCTCGCGCGGAGCTTCGCGGCGTCGAACGTCCCCAGGCCGCGCAGGCGGACGACGCCCTCGCCGACTGGGACCGCGTGCTTACGGCCTCGGTCGTCCAAGAGGATGAGGAGCGAGCCCACGAGGCGTCATGCGGTCCCTCCCGCTAAAGGCTTTCGCGCTACGATATCTCCATAAATACCACGACGCCCTTCAGTGGGAGGGTCGGTCGAGGGGTGACCCGGTGCGCCTTGGGCTCCGCGGGATGAATCGAGACCTCATCGTCGTCGCCCTCGTGATCGCCGCCGTGACCGCGGCCCTCAGCCCCCTTTTTGGCATCGCAATCCTCCAGTTCCTCATCAACGGCGTCGTGGTCGGCAGCATCTATGTGCTCGGCGCGACGGGCCTGTCCCTCATCTTCAGCATCCGGAAGTTCGCGAACTTCGCGCACGGCGAGTTCATGACGTTCGGCGCGTACATGGCCTTCACGGTGAACGCGATGTGGGCCCTGGACATCGTGTACGGCCTCGTGTTCGCAATCGTGATGACCGCCGTGCTCGCGATGATCCTCGAATTCCTCGTCTTCCGCAAGCTCGCGGGCCGTGGGCCCGTTTCCCTCCTCGTCGCGTCGATCGGCGTCACGATCTTCCTGCAGAACCTCGTTGCGGCGACGTACGGCACGGACATCAAGCAGTACACCCTGCGGGCCGTACGGAACATCAGCCTCTACGAGGAGGGCGGTGTCCAAGTGCTCTCGATCCCCCCGATTCGCGGATTGTTGCCCCTGGGGGTGAGCATCGCCTTAATCGTCTTCCTCCATCTCTTCCTTAGCCGGACGACCCTGGGGAAGGCCATGCGGGCCACCGCGGACAACCCGGACCTAGCGCGGTCCTCGGGGATCAAGATCCGGAACGTGATTCTGTGGACCTGGGCGATTGCGGGCGCCCTCGCAGGCGTGGCCGGAGTCCTCCTCGCGATCGTGATTGACGTGCGTACGAACCTCGGGTTCGGCGTCCTTCTCTTCGTCTTCGCCGCGGTCATCGTCGGCGGACTCGGATCCGCGTACGGAGCGATGGTCGGCGGCCTCGTCGTGGGCATCGCGCAGGAGTTGTCCGCGGCCCTCCTCGCCTGGCTGGGTCGGCCGGATGTAATCGGACTGGAGCAGCCGAACGCCTACCGGCCCATCGCGGCCTTCCTGATCATGATCATCGTGCTCCTCATCCGACCCGGAGGGATCGCGGGCGGAAAGCAGACGGGATTGGCGACGGGACGACGGCGGTTCCGCTGGGCGAAACTACTTGCGCGGGGTGGGGATCCATGAGCGTCGTCCCGGACGCCGCGATCGAACTCGCGAACTTCCTCATCCCCGCATCGATCTTTGCGGTCATGGCCCTCGGCTTGAACATCCAGTGGGGCCACACGGGCCTCTTCAACGCGGGCGTGGCGGCGTTCTGGGCCGTTGGGGCGTACACAGCTGCAATCCTCATGACCGCTTACGATCCGGCGTCGTCAACGTACCCCGGCCACCTCGGCGGATACTCCCAGAGCTTCCTCGTCGCCGCGCTCGCAGCGATGTTCTTGGCGGCCCTCGTCGGGCTCGCGATCGCCTTGCCGATCCTCCGCTTGCGGACGGACTACTTAGCGATCGCAACCCTCCCCCTCCCGGAGATCATCCGACTCATCCTGACGAACGCGGAGTCCCTGACCGCGGGGTCAATCGCAGTCCGGCA
>JBBSVS010000102.1:0-3273 GCA_038046665.1 Thermoplasmatota archaeon | reverse complement strand
AGGTCCTGCGCTTCGCGAACCGCGTGCCCCTCATGTACCAGGCGGGAGGGTGCGCCCTCACCCAGGCCGTGGCCAACATCGACTGGCGGCGCTATGGCCTCGAGCAACGGGGCGGACAAGGCCTACCCTTCGGTCCCGCCATCGTCCTCGTCCACGTGTGCTCGACCAAGGTCCCCTTCACTTCGGAGGCCAAGGAGGCCGTCGCGACGATGGACGAGATCATGACGGAGCTGGACCTGGCCCTGAAGGAGTGCGGCCGGCGGCTCAAGACCCACCTCACGAAGAAGGCTCACCGCGCGAAGACGAAGGAGAAGTTCGAGATCGTCCAGCTCATCCTCCCGCGCATCGCGGACAAGTCCGCGAAGATCGTGGGAAAGAAGGTCCCCGTCCTCGACGCGACGATCACGAAGATCATGGGCGTCGTCTGGGTGGACGAGGAAATCGCCTACGACAAGAAGCAGAAGCGCCACCAGGTGACGATCAACGTGCACAACTTCACGGACGCGGGCAAGAAACTCAACCTGCACATCCTCCTGCCTCGCGGCATCGAGGCGAAGTCCATCGAGCCGAAGCCCGCGGAGGTCCGAGAGGACGGCAAGATCACCTGGGAGCTCAAACGGATCGACAGCGTGGCCAAGGCCTCCGTGTCCTTCGTCCTCGAAGGACTGGATGAGGCCGAGTACGACGAGTCCGACCTCTACGTGAGTGCGATCAATCCCACTCTCGTCATCGGCGCGGAGCCGCTCCCTGGCGACTGGGAGCTGGACTACGGGGAGTTCGAAACGGAGGAGACGACCCCGCCGCCCGCGGAGGCGGAAGAGGGCGAGATCGACTACGACGAGACGGAGGAGGCGCTCGAGGATGACTAAGAAGAAGGGGGCCGGCGCGCCTGCATCGAACAAGGCGGTCGAAGCCCTCTATGGAATCGCGGAGGAGATCTACGAGGAGCTCGACCACGGCCAGATCCCGAAGATGAAGATCCCTCTCCGCACGAAGGCGAACATCAAGTTCGACCCCAAGCACGCGGTGTGGAAGTACGGGAGCCTCATGGGCGTGCGGTCCGCGAAGAAACTCAAGGGCGCCCTCATGCTCCTGCGGACGATGTACGTCCTCGAGTTCATCCAGGACATGATCCGGGACACGAAGTCCTCCACCCTGAGGGAGATGTACTACATCTCCGAGGGCTGGGACATCGCGAAGTTCCACTCCCAGGACGAGTCGAACCTCCTTGCGGAGGACCTCGAGGTCATCACCCAGCTCATCCGGGAGGACTTCAAGCTGCGGCCCGAGGAGAGCGGGGCCAGCGTGATCGGGAATCTGACCCTCGAGGAAATCACGCGGAACGGGGACCGGAAGCGGATCAACTGCCGCGACGACGTGGGCGACGCGGGCTACACGATCCCCTACAACATGGAGAAGGAGAAGGTCAAGTTCATCGATGCGGACGCGAAGTTCATCCTGGCCATCGAGACGGGCGGTATGTTCGACCGCCTCGTGGAGAACGGTTTCGACGACGACGCGAAGTGCATCCTCGTCCACCTGAAGGGGCAGCCCTCTCGGAGCACGCGGCGGCTGCTCAAGCGGCTGAATGAGGAGATGAAGCTCAATGTCGCCAGTTTCACCGACGGGGATCCGTGGTCGTTCCGCATCCACGCCTCCGTGGCCTACGGGGCCATCAAGACCGCGCACATCTCCGAGTACCTCGCGACGCCCACCGCGGAGTTCGTCGGCATCACCGCGAGCGACATCCTGAACTACGAGCTTCCGACGGATGCGCTGACGCCGCGAGATGTCGGCGCACTGAACGCGGAACTCAGTGACCCGCGCTTCAACGACGAGTTCTGGCGGAACGAGATCCAGGCCATGCTCCAGATGAACAAGAAGGCCGAGCAGCAGGCCCTCGCGAAGTACGGCCTGGATTACGTGACGGACACGTACCTGCCGGAGAAGCTCGGGGCCATCGGTTTCATGTGAGGCTCAGAGCCCTTCGGGCGGTGCCCGCAGCACAGTGCCCAGCGTCCCGTCCACCCACAGCGGCCGCGTCTTGCGGTCCTCCGTGGACTCCACCTGGAACTTCCACAAAGGAAGGAGACACAGCTCCGGGTGGTCCGAAGAGACCTTCGCGCCGAACGAACGGCGCACGATCTCCACGGCCTGCGACGGGCCCACCTTCGCGAGCGGCACCGGGTCGCCGATCTTCTGGGACGGGCCCGCCTCCAGATGGGCCTTCAAGGCCAGCGACTCGTAGCGGATCCCGTCCTTGCGGGGGAACTCCTCGAAGCTGAGCGAGCCGTTGACCGCGTGGGCGATCTCCCCGGAGACCGCGCTCACGTAGAACTGGCGGGCCACCCGGCCCCCTTTGCGGCCGAGAGGCAGCTCCGCCTCGACCCGCCACAGGGGCAGGTAGTAGAACTCCTTCCGCGAGAGGCGCTCCTTGGGAATCACGAGCATGCGTCGCTCCATGTGCTCCCGTACCCGCTTCGTCGCCGCCACGAGGGGGAACCTGAGCGGGAGCGTCGCCGCGCGCTCGGGCACGCCGCGCCGCGGGTCGAAGCCCACCGTAGGATCCCAGTAGACGTCCCGTCCGTCCACATACTCGATTCGCAGGAGGCGCGCCTCGGCCAGTTTCCGGAGGAGGATCGTGAGGAAACGCGGATCGAGCCCGGTCATCGCGACGATCTCCTCGGGCCCGTACATCCCGGGCACGTCCTCGTAGATCTTCAGGACGCGGAACCCGACGCCCTCCTCGACCTCGGCCTTCAGGCTCGAGCGGGCGGCCTTCGCCGCGGCGGTCGCGAGCTTCCGCCGGCGCGCGGTGCGGGCATCCTCGGCCTCGGGCGGGGACACGAGGGCGTGAGAGGACTGGACCTCTCTAAACTTCTCCTCCGCCACGACGACATGCTGCGTGGCGAGCCCGCGGACCTCGAGTCGGCGGGCGTCCCCTACATGGTCGGGGGAGAGGAGGATGAACTGGCCCGGGCGGAGAGACGGGATCTCCTCCATGACGGTCTCGGGGGAGCTCGGGTGAAGGGAGGCCACCAGATGCCGCACGCGGTCCAGATCCTGCTTCGCGAGGAGGCGGCCGAGAGCCCACGTGTTCGCCTGGCCCAGGGCCTTGTAGTCCAGGTCCGTCACGTTCTGCGTCGCGACAATCAGGCCTACGCCGTACTTGCGGGCCTGGCGGAACAGGAGGGAGAGGAACTTCTTCGCGGGCGGGTTCTTCGGGTGGGGCGGGCAGAGGCCCGCGACCTCGTCGATGTACAGGACGAGGCG
>JBBSVS010000101.1:0-4184 GCA_038046665.1 Thermoplasmatota archaeon | reverse complement strand
AGCTGCGGGTGGCCCGTGTAGTAGAGGGCATCCGAGACGTCCTCGTCCTTCAACAGCGCGGTGATGAGGGGATAGATGACGGTCTCATCCGGGTTGGCGACCTCGACCCGGAGGGAGTCCTTCTGCTTCTCGAGGAGTCGGAGCTGCATCGGACGCGCTCAGGGAGAGCCGCCATTTAAGCTTTTGCGGAGGCTAACCGGATGTTGTCAAGTTGACGCTTTGGTGTGTCTACTCAAGAAGCGCCCTCGGTCCGACCCCGGCCTTCCGCGTCGACTCCCCAGGGGCGGCCGATTGCCCCCGGACATGTGCCGGTGCACGTGGTTGCAGTAGAAGACGAGGAGGACGCACCAACGGAGGACGTGCCCCAGGTCGCACGCCCCCGAGCAGGGATGGTGCTCGTCGAAGGACCGCGTCTGGTGCTTCAGGGCCCTGTTCCGCCGTTCCACGTAGGGCCGCACGCCGCCCACAATCCTTTCGTGCTCCACGCGGAGTTGCCGGCACGCGGCCGGATACCGCGATCCGCCGTCCGTCAGGAGCCGCATCGGCAGGCGTCCGTACCGCGCCCGGATTCCGGGGGGAAGGACCTCGCCGGGAGGATGTTCCTCGCCTCCGTCAGGGCGAGGTGGTAGACCGCCCTCGTCGCCGGATCGAGGGCGACCCACAGGCACACGATGCGTCTTCCGACGTGCAGCTCCGTCTCGTAGGCCACGAGGACGTCCGGCAGGTCCCCGTTGATCAGGGCCAAGGCCTCCCTCAGGAACGCCTCCATCTTCTGCACCCAATGATGCACCGCCGCCTGCGAGCGCTGGCAGAGGTGAGAGATCGCGTCCCTCACCCGACGCAGGGAGACGCCGATCAGGTGTTCGTACACGGCCCAAAGCATCACCCCGACGGGTGTCCTCTCCCGTTGGACGATGCCTTCTTTGAGGAGGAGCTTCAGCTCCTCCGTCCCATCCCATCCTGACAAGGTTTCTCACCAAAATCCGAATCAGGAGGGCTGGGACTTTTCCCTTGCGCTAACTTGACAGCGCCAGAGGCGGCGTCCCCAAGCATTTTGTAACAGAGAGACGCGGTGCCCACGTAATCTCAGACCCGTTCATCTTTCTCAAGTCACGCAATCACCACGGCAAGGAAAGATTCGTGTACCTACTAATCGGCTGTCAAACTCACGGGCCATATGCGGCGACCCGCCTGGGGCTAGGAACCTAAATACCATCGTGCCCTATCGAGGGCGGATGGCCCTTTCCGAAGTTCCCACGCCTCACGACTTCGAGTCGATGGCGCCGGAGCTCCTCGACGCAATTGCAAAAGCCCGCAGGAAGATTGCAGAGCTGCCCGGGGCCCTCAACGGGGAGCTAGACCGCTTCCGTGATCGTGTGGACCGCCTCATCCGGGAGAGCGAGGTGGACAACTGGCGTCAGGTGAGGATCTTCCTCCGGGACGTGGACGCGGTCGCAGCGGACCTCAAGAAGGTCCATGATGAGAAGCGTCTGGTGCCCAAACACGTCGCGATCCTCGACGCCTCGCTGCGGAAGATGCACAGGCGGGACTTCTACGGCGCGCGCAAGGTCTGGCGCAAGCTCGACAAGGTCGTGGAGCAGACCGCGGAGATCCGTCGGCTGCAAGGACTCTACCGCGACGGTTACCACGGCGTCGAGGCGAGGATCCGCGAGCTGCGGCGGGAGGTGGAACATCTGGAAAAGGTACCGAAGCCACCCGCCTCTCCCGCGGATGCCACCGCGTTCGTCGAGGAAGTGGATGCGTTCAATGAGGCCGCCCAAGTGGCCTACCGCGACTTCCTATCCCGCGCCCGTGCGGACGTGGCCATCCCTTCGCTCCTCGAGGCCGCCACGGGCCGAGGCATCGGAATCCCCGCGCCGTTGCAGGGGGCCGACCCAGAGCCGCTCCTGAGACTCCTTGCGGGGGCCGGGCCTGGCCACGACGAGATTCGCACTCGCTCCTTCTATGGGCTCCTCGAACTGCCGGGCTATTCGGACGCGAAGCTCACTCACATGTTCGGGGACTCACGGATGCTCCGCAGCGCTCTGGACGCCTGCTGGCCGTGGCTCAAGGCGATCCGCGATGACGAGCGGCGGTCCCTGCAGATTCTCTGGAGCGATGACGCGACGATGCTGAAGCGTCGCTTGCCCGCGATTGTGGTTTTTCTCAGTCAGATTGGACAGATGAACGACGCGGTGATGAGGGGCAAGGCCCTCGTGGACGCTCTGCAGTCCGGGCGTTTTGTCGAACTGCAGACCTCCGCACGGCTCTACGCGACCCATCGAGCGGCGGCGGAGCGCAAGTTCACCCGCGAGCTGGAAAAGGACATCGATGGGATGAAGAAGGAAGCGACCAAACTGTCGGCGACCCTCAAGAAGTTCCCCGA
Organism: Thermoplasmatota archaeon; assembly: GCA_038046665.1. GTDB lineage: Archaea > Thermoplasmatota > Thermoplasmata > RBG-16-68-12 > RBG-16-68-12 > RBG-16-68-12. The sequence goes on along the minus strand of JBBSVS010000101.1, from coordinate 1,798 downwards.
TTCCGCGAAGGTGGAAGCGGGAGAGCTGGACTAACCCCTCCGTTCACCTCACGAGGACAGCTCCCTTCGCCGGAACAGGAGGATCGCAAGGAGAGAGGCCGCAATGAAATACAACGTGAACACGATCAGAGACGTGGTCACGTCCGGCACATAGGTCGTGATGAACTCGCCGCCTCCGTTCGGCGGCCTGAAACCCGTGGTAGGCGATAGGACATGAGAGATGATACCGGCCGCGGCGGTGGGAATGAACCATGGATTGACCTTCGCAAGCGGCAAGACGGCCTGGACAATGTTGAAGATCAACATGAACAGAAAGAAAGTGAGGACGGTCGCCGAAGTGGTTGTCCTGAGGGATGACGAAATCAGGAACGCCACACCGACGACAGAGGTCATATAGGCCAGTGCATAGACATACGACAGCCCGATATCCCACGTGACGGAACCGGTCACGACAAGGGCTGCCACGGCGGCAGCCCCATAGTAGAGCGAGACGACGACGGCCGAAACGAGCAGGCTCGCTGCCAGCTTCCCCAGGACGAGGACCTCCCTCCGCACGGGATTCGGGAAGAGGAAGTACCCGGTGCGCTTCTCATGTTCGGATACAAGGGCGTCCGCGGCGAATAGCACCCCCGCAAGGACGACGAGGATGCTCGTGAAATTCGCGAAGGACGCCACGAATGCGTTCGGATCGGTTGCGTACTTGAGGCCCAGGGCGGGCGGGAGGCCTAGGAGCAAAGCGACGATGACGCCGAGGAGGAGCAGCATGCCCAGTAGCCTCCGACCCCGGAGGTACTTCCGTAACTCATAGGCCGTCACCGTGAAGACTTGAGCACCGGCACTGGCTCTCATATGCGATCCGACTCCAGGATGCGACTTAAGTAGAGCTGCTCCAGCGGCGAGCCAAGAGGTCGGAAGCCAGAGACGCGCAGACCTGAGAGTATCATCGTCCTGAGGACCTCTGCTTGGGCTTCCTCGCCGCCGTCGATGCGAAGGTCGACGGCTCCCTCGGCCGCGCGCCTCACCTGTTCGACATGCGCAAAGCTCCTCAAGGTATCCAGCTCGCCATCGGACAAAGGCCCGGTGAACGTTGCCTGGTACGTGGACACGCCCGGCCTCCGGGACAGCTCCCGCACGGAGCCCTGGACAAGCAGCTTCCCATGGTCCAGAAGGGCGATGTCGTCACAGACCTCCTGGACCTCCCCCAGCAGGTGGGAACTCATGAAGATCGTGCGACCCTCGCCCTTGAGGGACTTGATGACGTCCCGAACTTCGGCCATGCCCCGCGGATCGAGGCCTGAAGTCGGCTCATCGAAGACGAGGAGGTCCGGTTCGTGCAGGAGGGCCTGGGCAATCGCGAGCCGCTGTTTCATGCCCTTAGAGAATTCCTGGATCCGGTGGTCCGCCCATGCGCTCATTTTGACGGCCTTGAGCACCTCCTCGCTCCTGTTCTCGACTTCTTGCTTCGACATGCCGCGCAAGCGGCCGACATACGCGAGGGTCTCCAGGGGACTGAGGTACCCGTAGAATTCGGGCGTCTCGATGACGGCCCCAACGCGGGCCAAGGCGCGGGTGGGATCTCGCTGCACGTCGATGCCGAAGAGGGAGGCCCTGCCGCGGGTCGGTCGGATGAGGTTCGTCATGATCTTGATCGTTGTGGATTTGCCCGCCCCGTTTGGGCCGAGGAAGCCCAACGATGTACCGTCCTGCATCCCTAGACTGAGGGACGTCAGTGCGGTGAATGTGCCGTAGTCTTTGCCCAGCCCCTTCAGGTTCACGGGGGCGACGTCAGCGTGCGCAC
>JBBSVS010000100.1:0-1522 GCA_038046665.1 Thermoplasmatota archaeon | reverse complement strand
CTGATCTCGATGGTGCAGGGCCTCGAGCAGTCGAGCCTGGACCAGTTCGTCGCCCAGCAGAGCGGCGGTTATGACGTCGTCGGGTACACCACGGCGTACGGCGAGATCCCGGACTTCCGCCAGATCCTGGAGGGGAACTTCTCCGCGGACGAGTTCCGCGGCGGCTGGTCGGGAGGGGCCAGCGCAAGCGTGATGCCCGCGAAGATCCGGGAACCCGGCTCGAACCGGTCCTACGACTACACCCTGTGGGGCGTCGACAACTTCCTCGTCGAGAGCAACCAGTACGGCTTCTACAGCCACCTGCCCTACATCGTGAACGACACCACGGGGCAGCGGGTGGACCTGAGCACGCGGGAGGACGTCTGGCTCTCCCTGCGGCAGAACCATTCCCTGGCCATCGTGGACCGCAGCGCGGCGGGCCCGAACCAGTTCGTCCCGGACCAGAACCGCCTGCAGCTTGCGCCGGGAGACCGCATCATCGCGTTCGATGCTTTCCACAGGGAGGTCAACCTGACGATCGTGGGCGTCCTCGAGCAGGCGCTCCAGTTCACGTCCGGCGTGTTCGTGGACCAGGGCGTCGTGAAGGCCAACTTCCCCGCCCAGGAGCGGTTCACCGCGTACTTCTTCCAGGTCGCGCCCGGGGTCGACGTGAGGGCGCTCCGGACCCACCTGGAGCAGGTCTTCTTCGCCTACGGTCTGCAGACGATCGACATCCGCGAGCAAATCGGCCAAGCCTTCGACGCGTCCCAGGAGGTGCTGACGCTCATGCAGGCGTATCTGGGCATCGGACTCCTCGTCGGCATCGCGGGACTCGCGGTCGTCACGTTGCGGGCGGTGGTCGAGCGCCGCACGCAGATCGGCGCGCTGCGGGCCATCGGCTTCACGAGGCGGATGATCCTCCACGTGTTCCTCCTGGAGATTGCCCTCATCGCGGTCCTGGGAATCGGGATCGGTGTGGGCCTCGGCGTGGTCTTCGCCTACAAGGGCTACCTGGGGTACTTCGCGGACATCATCACGTTCAGCGTGCCCTGGGTGAACCTGGTCACCATCGTATCCATCGCGTCGGTGGCCGCGGTCCTGAGCACCGCTCAGCCCGCCATCCGCGCCTCCCGCATCCCGCCGGCGGAGGCGTTGCGGTACTCCGAGTGAAGACGCCCGCGGAGCCCTTCCGGCCCTGCCCGGTCCTGCGTACCTACACTTATGGGTATGCGCCCATGGCGAGGCGACGCTCGATAGAGGCCCGCCGCCGTGCGAATTCCTCCCCGGCACGCCGGTGGTAGGCGGCCATCTTCGCGAGCAGCTTCTGCCGCGACTTCCCGGACTCCACGCGGCCGACGTAGTCCTCCTTCCTCACGGACCGCCCGCCGACCTTCTCGTAGTGCCAGAAATACCAGTAGCGACGACCGTCGAAGTCCCGCACGCGCGCCCCGCAGCCCACTTCCATGCACGTACCTCTAAGTAGAGGTACGTCGAGGAACCTCGTGACCTTTGTGGTGAGGTGGGCGAAAGTGCTCCCTCGGTC
>JBBSVS010000099.1:0-2892 GCA_038046665.1 Thermoplasmatota archaeon | reverse complement strand
GGACCCGGAGCGGAAGCGGCACATCATCGGGAACAAGTTCATCGAACTCTTCGAGCGGGAAGCGAAGACCTTCGGCGCGGAGTCCCTGGTCCAGGGCACCATCGCCCCGGACTGGATCGAGAGCGGCGGTCAGCTGCGGGACCGGATCAAGTCCCACCACAACGTCGCCGGCCTTCCGCCGGACATGAAGCTCAAGCTCGTCGAGCCTCTGCGGGACCTCTACAAGGACGAGGTCCGCGCGGTCGCCCGGACCCTCGGGGTGCGCGTCGCGGAGCGCCAGCCCTTCCCGGGGCCCGCTTTCGCCGTACGCGTGATCGGCGAGGTCACGCCGGAGCGGGTGGCCCTCGTCCGGGACGCCTCGACCATCGTCGAGGAGGAGATCGAGGCCGCCGCGAAGAAGGGGCTCATGCCCCTCCCGTGGCAGTACTTCGCCGCGATTCTTCCGGTGCAGACGGTCGGCGTGCACGGAGACCTGCGGGTCTACGGGCACACGATTGCCGTGCGTGCGGTGGAGTCCCTCGACGGCATGTCGGCCACGTACTCGAAGATCCCCCACGAGGTCCTCGACCGGATCTCGACGCGCATCACGAACGAGGTCAAGGGAGTGAACCGCGTCGTCTACGACATCTCGAACAAGCCGCCCGCGACGATCGAATGGGAATAGGCCTCACGGCTGCTTCGGCGGCGAGGACGGCGGCGGACTCGGCGGGGATGGCGGAACCGCGGGGGCCTGCGGTGCCGGGGCCGGGTACGCGTAGGGTGGGTAATAGTAGTAGGGCCAGATGGGCGGTGGCGTCGGGACGGCCGGGGTGATCATCCCCGTCTCGAGCTTGTGGTGGATTTCGCGGTAGACGAGGAAGAACACCAAGAGCGAAATCACGGAGGTTCCCTGGCCCGCCAGGGCCGAGGCGATGACGGCCTCGATCAGCGAACTCGGAGTTCCCCCAAGGACCCCGGCCACGAGGAGGATCGCCGTGCCGGCCGCCGCCCCGACAGCGCCCAGGATCATGCCGATGAGGAGCCGGGTGCGCTGGCTTCCGTCCGCGAAGACGGTCACGGCGGTCAGGAGGGCGAGCCCCGCGAAGAGGGCCGAGGCGGGCTGCGCCACGAGGGCCAGAACAACGACCCCGGGAGTCGACATGGAGGGCGAGGCGAAGAGAGACCCCCACACGAGCGAAAACGGCGAGATGGCCTGAACCGCAGAGAGGACGATGGCGATGATGACGAACACGAGCGCGCGGTCCATCATGCGATCTTGCATCGGCCCGTACTCGTGTCGGCCGGAGTACATCCCGTGGAATCCGACCAGGTAGATGACCGCCATGACGATCCCCACGATGGCCAGGCCACAGAACAGGGCGCCGACGGCCAGGAAAGCCGCCAGGAGGCCCGGGGTCGTGCCGATGAGGGGACCCAAGAGGAGGAAGAGCCCAACCGTGCCGATGGCGCTGATGAGAAGCACGATGATCTGAAGGAGGAGGCCCCAGGACATCCACCGGACTCCACGCACCGTCCTCCCTTCGTAGAAGTACACAGGCGCATACACAGGCGATCCCTCGGAATGGGATGGGGTCCCACCCCTAAGAAGCCAACTGGCGGACGCCTTCCAGACGCCGCCGAAGTTCCCGGACTGTCCGCGTGAAAAGGACGAGGGAGATCACGGAGGTACCCAGGCCCGCCACGATGCCGGCGACGAGGGCGGTGACCGGACCCTCCGGGGGCCCACCCGAGGGGACCGCGGCGGCGATGATCCCGGGCCATGCGACCGCGCCCGCGGCCCCGAGGACGATGGCCAGCAGGAGCCGGAACCGCTGCGCGTCGGAGGCGAGCTCCCCCACGGCGTAGATGAGGGCGAGCACCGCGAAGAGGGCCCGGAGGCCCGGGATGATCACGCTGTCCGCGAGGGACCACGCCGGGAGGGAAAGGCTGATGCCGGGCACGCCGAGGAACGGACCGGTGAAGGAGGGCACGAGGTCTCCGCCGAGGATCAGGCCGGCGGTGACGCAGAGGTAGACAAGGGATTGTCGCACGTACCGCGCGTGGTCAGGCCCGTGCCGCTTCCCTGTCCCGAACACGTCGGAGAAGCCAATCACGTAGACCGCGCCGGCGACGACCCCGAGGATTCCGAGGGCCAGAGAGAGGTTCGAAAGCCACGACTCCGCGACGAACCGGGGCGTGCGGTTTGCGACCGTATCGAGGAAGGGCGGGGTCAGGAGGAGCAGGGACGCGGCCAGCGCCACGTCGAGGCCGAGAAACCCGGACAGGGACCAGCCGATCCACCGGAGGCCCCGGGCCGTGTCGTCTCCCGATTGTGGCGCCTGGGACGCCACGAACCCGAGAAGGGCCGTAGAGCGTATGAAGGACCGAATGGCGCAGGGAAGGCTTAGAAATCTTTTTCCCCGACTGCCGCTTGCGCTCCTCATGCGCGTCTTCGTCGTCGACAACGGCGGCCAGTGGACCCACCGGGAATGGCGCGTCCTGAAGTACCTCGGCGCCGAGACGAAGATCGTCCCCAACGACACCCCGGCCTCGGAGCTGAAGGGGCTCGACGGCCTCGTCCTCTCCGGCGGCGCGCCCCGCGTGGGCGTCGACCCGGAGAAGATGGGGAAGAACGGCGAGTACCTGGACGAGGTCGGATCCCCCATCCTGGGGATCTGCGCGGGCCATCAGTTCATGGCGAAGCACTTCGGTGGCGACGCCGCCCCCGCCGCCGTGCCCGAGTTCGGGAAGGCGGTCCTCACGGTCCACGAGCCCGACGTCCTCTTCGACGGCCTCCCGGCGTCCTTCGAGGTCTGGGAGTCGCATAACGATGAGGTGAGCGCGCTGCCGGACAAGTTCGTAGCCCTCGCCAGCACCCCGAACTGCAGCATCCAGGCGATGCGCCACACCCAG
>JBBSVS010000098.1:0-2749 GCA_038046665.1 Thermoplasmatota archaeon | reverse complement strand
CGTGTACCTGCTCGTGGAGAAACACGTCATTACAGACGCGTAGACCTGGGTCGGCCACGCAAGGGCCCTGGGACTGGGGCCCCCTTTCCCCTTTTCGCGGTTTCGAAGGGAGGTTTGATATACTGGCTATACGGTATATCATACGTGCCCCTCGTGACCGTCCGGGTAGACGACGAAACCAAGCAGCGGATGGAGCGCCTGGAGAGCGTAAACTGGAGCGAAGTCCTTCGGGAACGCATCTCAGAGGTCCTTGAGCGGGAGACGCGGAGGAACCGGATGGAGGCCCTCCGAATCATGGAGCGGCTTTACCGGAAGCCCCATCCCGGGTGGGACAGCACGAGGTTCATCCGAGAGATGAGGGAAAGCCGGTATGGCAAAGGCCGTCGTCGACGCTAGCGTCGTCATGAAATGGTTCCTCGATGAGGAGGACGGGGAACAGGCCTTGCGGCTCCGGTCCGATTTCCTCGAGGGCACCCTCCGACTCCGGGTGCCTGCCCTCCTGCCCTGGGAGGTCATGAACGCCTTGCGCTATTCTGAAGACTTCGGCTCGCGCGATCTTCGTAGGGCCGCGGAGGGCCTGGACCGGGCCGGCTTGATCACAATCCCTCTCCTGGGAGATTACCTTGCACGGACCATCGAGTTCGCGTTGGCCGCGAGGATCACGATCTACGACGCGAGCTACCTGGCCCTCGGCGTGGTCCTGTCGTGTCCGGTCTACACGTCGGATGAGGCGCTGGTCGGCAGAGACCTATCCGGAGTTGATGTTCTGCACATCCGCGACTACGACTCGCCCCTCGCGCCCTGAAGCTGGGCCCGCGATTCACAGGCGAGACGGGGGAAGAAGGGAGGCTTCCGAGTGGCTCCTCTTCCACGTAGATGCGCTCGCGGCACCGATTGGTCGCCCGGGTCGCCGAGGCAAGCTACAGCTCGTCGGTGTCCTCGGGCTTGAGCTCCTCCGGCGAGAGCTCCGCGGGAGCGGGCTCCTCGGCTTTCGGAACCTCGGGAGCCGGTGCTTCTGCGGGCTCCGCCTCGGGCGCCGTTTCCGCGGGCTTCTCCTCCGTCGCGGCGGCGGGTGCGGCCTCGACCGGGGCCGCGGGGATCTCGCCCATCGTGTAGACCTCGGACTTGCGCACCTCGACTCGGCTCACGGGATGGATGGGCTTGCAGCCCAGGGCGATCGTCTTCGCCAGGTCGCCCGAGATGATCCCCTTCACGAACTCGCCGACGCTCTGCTTGGCGGCGGTGTCTACGACGGTCTTCTTCATGATCGCGCGGATGACCCGCTGCTTGGACGACTGGATCCGACGGTCCGTGATCGCCATGGGCTTCACGCGGATCTTCCAGTTGTCCTTCGTCGTCACGTCGACCGTGAGGTCGGTGCGCGTGCGCTTGCGTCGGGTGAGGCGGCGGATGTAGTCCGACGTCATGTCGTGCCCGACGAACTGGGTGAGGGCGTCCTGGCCCTGCACCTGGCTCACCCGGAAGGCGAGCTTGATGTGCATCTTGCTGAAGTCCCCGGTGAGGTCCTGGACCGTGACCTCCGTGATGCGGCCGACAAGCTTGTCCGGCGTGTCCGTCGGCGTCTCGCCGAGGAGCTGCTTGTTGAACATCTCCGGGGCGAGGAGGTTGTACCAGACCTTTGCCTTCCACTTGTCCTTGATCTTCCGGGCGGCCGCGCGGGACTTCTTCTCCGCCATGTGGGCCGCTCGAAAGATAGGGGTCTATTTAAGGATTCTCGGATGGCGGGCCCTTGCCCAGAGGCCTCCGATGACACAGGCGGCTCACGCCGCGGACAGCTGCACGACGAAGATGCGATCTCCGAGCGGGCCCGCGACGTACACGACGCGGTGCGTCTGGAGGAACGCGGACAGGAGCTGCGGACCCAGCACGACGTCGATCGCGACCGCGTCCGCGGGGCCGCCCGGGAAGGGGACGCTCGCGTTCCCGTTGCGGTGGTCCTCGATGGCGGCGACCACGACCGGGATGGAGACGTTGTCCATCGTCAGGGAGCCGGCGTTAATCCGAAGGGTCTGGAGGTCCGTGGACAGGGACGCGAGGGCGTTCGGATCGATGACGCTCGTCATCAGATCGCGCCCGTGCACGTACACGGTCGGCCCGGCCTGGAAGCGTCCGGTCACCGAGTCCACGCCCGCGGACAGTCCGTCCACCAGGCCCAGGGACCCCACGAGGACCATGCATGCGATGGCGATCGCCCAGGCGGTCCAGCGCGTGCGGCGGTTGAACCGCGTGGCGAGCCGTAGGATCGGCTTGGGCACAATTCCCTCTCGGGAGGCGAGAAGCTTGGTGCGACGATAAACGTTCCCCGTGGGGTGGGACCACGGTCGGGCGCAAGACATGGGTAAGTAAGTCCTAAGTATTACAAGTAATATTTCCTCCCGTGGAAGTCGTAAGCGTGAAAGTGGATACGGACACGAAACGTCGGATGAACCGTCTGAAGGACATCAACTGGTCTGAGGTCCTTCGGCAAGCCCTCCGGAGGCGGATCGACTCGGAGGAACGGTTGCGGTCGCCCATCGACCGAAGACGGGCCGCCGCGGCGGCGCATCGCATGGACGAATTTCGCGCTCGGGTCGGGCCCGGCGAGTTCGACAGCACGAAGGAGATTCGCAAGTCGCGCGACCAACATCCGCGGTCGTAGACGCTTCCGTGGCCGCAAAGTGGTTCCTCGAGGAAGAGAACAGCGAGGAAGCCCTGGCTCTCCGGGATGCCCACGTTCGAGGCGACATCA
>JBBSVS010000097.1:326-1264 GCA_038046665.1 Thermoplasmatota archaeon | reverse complement strand
GCCGGACTCGGTGTTCGTCCTCGCCGACACGCGCGACGTCATCGGCTGGCCGGACAGCCGTTTCCTCGGGAGCGTCCCCGCCACCGCCCTGCTCGCGAGCGCCGGCCATATCGTCTGGTCACAGGACCGCGGCAGGCTGCTGCGCGCGGTCCGGTGAGCGAGCCGCCGCGGCGCTAACCGTTAGGCTCTGACGCGCAGCGCCGCCAGCGCCGCCACCCCGTACGCCGCCGCCGCGAACAGGAACAGCACCCGCGAGCCCGCCCCGAGCGCGATCAGCGCCGCGAGCGGCGCCGCGATGACCGACGCGAACCCGTTGGCCGCCCACGCCCACGCCAGCACCGCCGTCCGCTCGCCCACCAGGGCACGCAGCCCGAGCGGGAACGGCAGCCCCATCAGCAACGCAGGCGGCCCGAGCGCGAGCAGCGCGACCGCCACGCGCGCGGGCAGCGGAGCGCCCTGCGCGCGGTGCACCACGCCGAGCAGGATGGCGGCGTAGACCGCGAGCAGCGCCAGCAGCGCGGCACCCGCGCGCCACGCGCGATCGGCGCGCACCCGGTCCGACCACACGCTGCCGAGCCCGGAACAGACCAGGAACGCCGCGAGCGCCGCCGCCACCGCGTACACCGGATGCCCGAGCAGCAGGCCGAGCTGCTGCACCGCGGCGATCTCGGCCGCGAGATAGCCGAGGCCGATCGCCGCGAAGTAGAGCACCACGCGCGCCCGCGGCCGGCGCCCCGGCCCGCGCGCGAGCGCCGCGGGGAGCGCCAGCAGCAGCAGCGCCAGCACCACGCCCTGCCCCAGCGTCGCCACCAGCGCGAGCGAGCCCCACTCGGCGAACGGCAGCCAGTCGCCGCGCGGGCGGGCGAGCAGCCTGCCGAGCGAGCGCAGCCGCAGGAACTGGTGCGGGTACGGCCGCGCGTCGGCGGCGGGCGCGCCCC
>JBBSVS010000097.1:0-316 GCA_038046665.1 Thermoplasmatota archaeon | reverse complement strand
GGATACTCGGCAGCGAACCGCGCCGCCGCGGCCGGCCCCGCGACGGCCGCCGCCGCCGCGCGGAACAGCACCGGCTCCCCGAGCTGGTGCAGCCCCTCCAGCGGCGCGGTCAGCCCCGGATACCAGTCGAGGTCGAACTGGCGCCCGCGCGTCCACGCCTGGAGCGAGGCCAGCTCGGCCGCCGTGAAGAGCGCAGGCTTGATGAGGACGGTCGCCGTCCCCCAGCCGTGCATCACGACGAGTCCGCGCGCCGCCGCTCCGGCCCGCACGCGATCCAGCGCCGCGGCCGCGGTGAGGATCACCCGCACGGCCTCGC
>JBBSVS010000096.1:0-1822 GCA_038046665.1 Thermoplasmatota archaeon | reverse complement strand
GACATCGTGCCACAGGTGCTCCACTGCGGAATCGGGACGCAGCCCCCGAAAGGACACCGCGTGACTGACCCAACTATATAAAGCACTACTTGAATCCGGTTGGAGCCGACCGCGCCGGGACCCACGCCCCCGGCCCTCGGAGGTGTTTCTTCGGCGAAGATCAAGATCGAGAACGTCGTCGCCTCGACTTCCCTCGGGGAGGAGCTCGACCTCCAAGCTATCGCCCGCGTCCTCGGCGGGGCCGAGTACGAGCCGGAGCAGTTCCCCGGGCTCATCTACCGCCTCAAGGAGCCGAAGACGGCGACCCTCCTGTTCCGAAGCGGCAAGGTCGTGTGCACGGGTGCGAAGAGCCTCGAGCACGTGAAGACGGCCATCGACCTGGTCGCGAAGCAGATCGAGGCCGCGGGCATCCCGATCAAGAAGAACCCGGAGATTGTGGTTCAGAATATCGTCGCGACGTCGGACCTCGGCGCGCAGATCGACCTGAACGCGGTCGCGATCTCCCTCGGCCTGGAGAAGATCGAGTACGAGCCGGAGCAGTTCCCGGGCCTCGTCTACCGCATCGACGAACCCAAGGTCGTCGTCCTCCTCTTCGGCAGCGGCAAGCTCGTGTGCACCGGCGCGCGGAAGCCCTCGGACGTCGAGCAGGCCGTGGAGAAGATCACGGTCGAGCTGAAGGCCGCCGGCCTCCTGCGCTGATTCGTAAGGGCGGCGTAGGGACGCGTCGATGCGCCCCGTCGAGGTACATGCGAAGCTCTTATCCCGAGTCCTCCCTTCGGATGAAGGAGGGAAGCCCCGGATGGCCCAACGACCGCCCATCTTCGACAACCACATCCACTTCCGGCCCGAGTTCAAGGGCGTGGAGGGCGCCAAGGCCTTCGAAAAGGCGGGCGGCACGGCCCTCCTGCTGACCCACTCCCCCTACGAGGACATCACGATCAGCCACGGGTCCGATTACGACAGGGCGTACCAAAAGACCCTCGGGATGGCGGACGCGATCCGTGCGGGGACGAAGCTCCAGGTGTTCGTCGCCCTCGGGCCCTATCCCGTGGAATGCCTGCACCTAAAAGAGGTACTCGGATTCGAGGGCGCGATCGCGGCGATGCGACAGGGCATCGACCTGGCCTCACGGTACATCGCCCAGGGCAAAGCCGTCGCCATCGGCGAGGTGGGGCGCCCGCACTTCCCCGTCGGGCCGGACGTGATGCAGACCTGCAACGTCGTGACCGAGTACGCGATGCAGACCGCGAAGCGCCTCGGCTGCGCGGTCATCCTCCACACGGAGGATCCTACGCGAGAGACGTTCGCGGAGTTCGCCGCCATGGCCACGAAGGCGGGTCTCGACAAGAACAGCGTCGTGAAGCATCACTCGACCCCACTTACTCGCCTGGAGGACAACTACGGCCTGATGCCCTCGATCCTGGCGAAGGAGGAGCTTGTGACGGAGGCGTTGAAGGGCGAGCTCCGATTCATGCTCGAAACGGACTACATCGACGATCCCCAACGCCCCGGCGCGGTCCTCGGGCCCGCCACGGTGCCGAAGAAGACGAGGGCCTGGATCGAGAAGGGACTCCTCACGGAGGACCAAGCCTGGGTCATCCACAAGGAGATTCCCGAGCGGACCTACCACATCCAGATCCGATAGGAAGCCTCAAGGCCGCGGTGGCATCGGGACTGGCCTCCCCGCCTTCTCTGCTCGTCCCAGGAAGGCAATCGCCAGCCCGACGATCCCCCGAACGGCCCCCATGACTGCGAAGGCGCCTCCGGAGTTGGACGTGGCTCGCGCGGAAAGCCCGAAGGCGGCGAGGAGGGTGCCGAAGAC
>JBBSVS010000095.1:0-7890 GCA_038046665.1 Thermoplasmatota archaeon | reverse complement strand
CGATTCCGCTCAAGGTCGTCGGCGCGATCGTCGCCGCGGCGAAGCCGTTCGCGGACACCGTGCCCGCGTAGGTGCGGTTCGCGAACCCCACGAGGGTGAAGCCGCCCGTCGCGTTCGTGACCGCGAGGGCCTGGAAGCCCAGGTTGTCCACGAGCGCCACGCGGGCGTTCGCGACCCCCTCGCCCGGGTCGGACTTCCCGTTCCCGTCCATGTCCCAGTACGCGACCCCGTCCAGGGGCTTCGCGTCCGCGAAGGGCAGGTTCATCGTGCGGCCCGACGCGAGGTCCAGGGTACCGAAGAAGGCCGACGTCGGGGTCGTCCCCTCCACGGAGTACGCGCCTAGGGGCAGGAAGGCCGTGTACGCGTTGCCGCTGCCCGAGACGTGGACCCACCAGTCCCCCGCCGGGCTCAGGAAGCCCACCGCGACGGCGGCCCCGGTCCCGATCCCGGCGCCCAGCGCGGTCCCGTTCACGCGGGCGCCCGCCTCGAAGGTCGCGGTGAGGGTCGCGGTGCGGCCGGCCTCCACGGCGACCCGCGTCAAGGTGGCGTAGAGGGTCGAGCCCTGGTACAGCCGCCCGTTGACGTTCCACGCGCCTGCGGGGAGGGAGAGGTTGAAGGCTCCCGCCGCGTCCGAGGTGACCGACCGGACGAGGAGGCTGTTCGACGCGGACTGGAAGGAGAGGGTCGCGAAGGGCTGGGGGGTGCCGAACACGTACGTCGTGCCGGCGACCCAGCCCGCGGGCGCTAGGGTGAGGTTCAGGGCCGGCGTGCGCGCGGCCGCGACGAAGGATTGGGGCAGGGAGGCGAAGGTCACCGTGCTCGCGGTCACGTTGTAGTTCCCCGGGAGCACGGGCTGGAAGGTGTACTCGCCCGTGCCCGAGGCGGTCACGGACCACGCGGTGCCGTTCGTCGCATCCCGGAGCGTCACGGTGGCGCCCGGCACGGGCGAGCCGTCGGACAGGAGGGCGAAGCCCGTGATCGTGACGAAGGGCGCGGCGATGTCCCCCGGCGGCGCGCTCGTCCCGACGATGAGGGGCGTCGCGGAGAGCGTGTGCCCGCGGTACCCGATCGTGACCGTGTACTGCCCGGGCAGCAGGCCCGCCGCGGTGTACGCGCCGGTGGCGTCCGTCGTGGTCTTGACCACGTAGGAATACTGGGTGTTGCTCAGGGTGAGCCGGGCTTCGGCCACGGGCCGGTCGCCCGGCCCGCGCACGTTGTCCTTGTTCAGATCGAAGTACGCGACGCCGGGGACCTTCACCGACGGGACAGCGAGGTCCTTCGTCATGATCCAGTCCAGGAGGCCGTCCCCGTTGAGGTCCTCATCCACCCGCATCGCCTGGTTCACGCTCACGGGGAACGTGGTCTGGGTGAGGACCTGGGTCCCGACCAGGGTGCGTTTCGTCAGGGCCCCCGCGCTCACGGTGAGGGTGACGTTCCCGAAGGGCACGAGGAGGGAGTAGTGGCCGTGGGCGTCCGTGCGGGTGATGTTGTGGGGCGTGCCGAGCTCGTCCGTCGCGGTCACGAACACGTCCTGCAATGGAGCGCCGGCCACGGTCACCGTGCCGTTGACCAACGCGCCGTCGTAGTAGGCCAGGACGATCGCCCCGTTCGTCACGCTCGCCTGGGTGCTCAGGTCGACCGTGCCCGTGATCGTGCCGGCGCTGATCTGTCTCTGGAGCTGGAGGGCCTGGTCGTAGTTCACCGCCTGCCAGGCGTCCGTGTGGTTCGCGGGGTCCTTGTAGGGGTTGTAGTAGGAGGTGCGGTAGACCACGCGGAAGTGGGTCAGGTTCCAGGCGGGCATGGGCGGGATGCCCGAGAGGGCCTGGTCGAAGCCGGGGATGCCCTTGTCCGAGGCCTGGCCGAGGTCCGTCGGGCTGTACCCGATGTACGCGCGGTAGAACATCGAGTTGTAGAACATGGGCTGGTATTCGATCGTCTCGCTCGTGATCTGGTCCGCGGGGTCCAGGATCTGCACGGGGAGGCGCTGCCCGCGGTTCGTATCCGCGAAGAGCTGGAAGAAGTCGAGGGGCATGACCTGGCCGCTCGCCAGGCTGAGGACCCGATGGTCCGAGAGCTTCGCGGGCGCGTAGAAGATGCCCGTGTTCTGCGCGCTGATGGGGAACAGGCGGCTGTCGACCATGAAGTAGCCGATGCTCCAGCCCGTGGCCCCGCGGATCGCACCGTAGAGCTGGACGAGCCGGTCCTCGCTCAGGCGCTGCAACATGAACGTGCTCAGGTAGATGTACGCCGCGTTGGAGAACTGGATGTTCGAGTCCCAGGGCCCGTAGAGGTTCGGGTTCGCCAGGATGATTGGAGGCAAGTTGGCGGGATACCGGAACGCGTACCGGAACACGTCGCCGGGCACGCCGAAGCGGTTCAGCGTTTCGTTGACCGCCGGGCTCAGGGATCCCGGGTGGCGCCAGTAGTCGCCCTCCACGAGGCGGATCGTCATGAGGGCGATCGCCGCGCTCTCGTTCTGCGAGAGGATGAACTGCCCCGCGATCGCGTACCCGTTCTGGAAGGGGTCCGCCACGACGGGGTGGCCGCCGCGCTCCGCGATCTCGAACCCGTAGTCCCACCACGCCATCACAGACGGACGTTGCTCCAGCGGCATCCCCTGATCCTGCGTGTCCAGCCAACGGTAGGTCGACGGGAAGTAGTCCGTGGACACGGGCAGGGAGTAGCCGAAGGCGCCGAAGTAGAACGTGCCGCGACCCTGGGCGGCCTGCGCGTAGCCCGGGGCCTGCAGGAAGGGCGGCAGTAGCGCGTTCACCTGCCGGTCGTAGGTGCCCTTGAGCTCGAAGGGGATCGCCGCATCGATCGCGAACCAGGTGTTCGGCAGCAGGATGAGGAAGGCGACGAAGAGGACCGTGAGGACGTGCCGCATCTTGATCGATTTCCGCAGTGCGTTCCTCCGATTCCCTTCGGCCAGGGAGCGGTACGTGCGCCGCATCCCTGCGAAGTCCATGCGGATGAGGATCAGGTCGATGGCGTAGCCCGTCGCGACGGCGAAGACCGGCGTTGCGTTGAAGATGAACCGGGCCGCGGACAGGGCCATGAACACGGAGCCCAGGGTCCAGAACACGAGCATCGTGAAGGCCGGTTTGTTCCGCCGCGGCATCTGCCAGATCATGAGCGCGATCGCGCCGAGCCCGAGGTAGAAGGTGAACCAGCCGAAGCTCAGGGTGAGTTCGGACATCCCGGGCTCCTGCGCCTCCGCGATCGTCTGGTACACTTTGTTCTTCACGAAGTAGCCGGCGCCGCTGACGAAGGCGTTCAGCAGGGACGGGTTGACCGCGAAGCCGACCAGGAGGCCCGCGCCGCCCGCCACGAACGTGGCCGGGATGACAAGGGTCCACGGGTAGTCGCGCGTCACGGAGAAGACGATCCCCAGGACGATGGCGACGGCGAAGAGGTAGAAGGGCACATCCCACCAGACGTGGATCAGGCCGCGGACGGAATACCAGGGGAAGGAGACCACGAGGGGCGTGGCGAAGATCAGGGCGAAGAGGATCGTGACCCCCAGCACGTCCTGGTTGCGGATGCGGTCAAGCATGACCTCGACCACGTACACCAGGACGAGGATGACGGGCACGTAGGCCCACCCTTGCCACGAGAGGGCCGTCACCGCGACGCTCATCCCCGCGAGGGCGCCATACAAAACGCTCTTCTCGTTCTCGCGGAAGAAGGTCCGCATGCCCTCGGCGATGGACGAGGGCTGGAACCAGTTCTCCACCCAGCGGCCGCGCTGGAGGGTCTTCAGGGCCCTCAGGTAGAAGTAGAAGGCGCACACCACGAAGAACAGGGTCCAGGCGTCGTTGTCGCCGATCGTCGCGCGGCCGCGCTGGAGGGCCGCGGCGCTGATCGCGAGGAGAAGGGTCGCGACGATCCCCACGCGCTTCCCGAAGGCCTCCTTGCCCAGGAGATAGGTCGGGATCAGGGTCAGCGTCCCGAAGATCGCCGCGTTCAGGTTCAGCATGAGCACGGACGCGTCCCGCGCGCTTCCGATGAGCGGGGCCACGAGATATCCCGTGAGTGCGTTGAACCACGGGAAGAGCGGCGGACGGACGTCCGGGAAGCCGATGGGGTAGTTCATCGCCAGGTCCCGGGAGATCTCTTTCCCGGTCTGGAGCGTGTAGAACATGGCCCGCTCCCAGTAGAAGGGGTCGGACCCTCCGGAGTAGTCGCCCTTGAAGGAGAAGAAGCCGGCCGGGTAGAAGAGGTTCCAGACGAAGTACACTCGGAGGAAGAAGGCCAGGCCGAGGAGGAGGGCGAGGACTACGCCTGTGCGCCAGCTTTCGCGGAGCCAGCCTTTCTCGTCATCCAAACCGCAACACCGTTCCGGAAGAGGGTGGTCGATGATGGAGCTCCTATTTATGGGTTATCGGAGTTCCTCGGAGGACCGCGCTCTCCCGTTCCAAGGGGTCCCGGGTGAAGGCGTTTTTGGCACGACGCTCGAACGCCCGCGGTGCGCGCGGAGTCCTTAAGTCGCGGGGGTGCCTTGCCGGTGCGATGAAGCGGGACCTGATGGAGATCCTGTGCTGCCCCGTGTGCAAGGGGGACCTCGAGCTCAAGGTGGACGTGGAGAAGGACGAGATCCTGGAGGGCTCGCTGTTCTGCAAGGCGTGCAACCACCGCTACGAGATCAAGGACGGCATCCCCGACCTGCTGCCGCCCGACTTCAAATGAACAGGGCTTGGGCGACGACGACGCCCGCGCTGTCCTCGGCCTCGCGATAGGCGTCCAGGGGTTCCGCGTTCAATCGGAGGAACTGCTCACCCCAGGAGAACTTGGACAGCACTCCACGCGCTTCATCCTCCCGTCCGAAGATGTGCAGGGCTGCCGCGATCGCCTCCGCGCTCGAGAGGACGAAAGGCTTCCCGTAGTTCACCGGGTTCGCCGCCAACAGGTAGGGAAGGGCGCGTCCCGCGGCCTTCGGGACGGCCGGGAAGCTCCCCTTCTTCTCCGTGAGCTTCCAGCTCAGGTCGAGCACGGAGAGGCCGTGACGTTCCGCCCGCGGCGCATCGGCGCGGGAGAGGGCCCGTTCCGCCGCGGGCGTCAGCAGGACGGTCCCCGCCGGGAGGGACGTGGGTCGTGGGACGAAGGTCATCAGCCCGAACCGTTCGAGCTTCCGGGACGTGCATTTCTTCGGGTCGCACTGGCCCGCATGGTACGCGTACAGGCGGATCCGGGCCACGCGCGTCCGATGCGGATCGCGGGCCATAAGGGTTGGTACGCAAAGGCTAACCTCCCCCGACGCCTTGGGCCCACCGCCACCGTGATGATGCAACCGACGCTGACCCGTGATGACTGATGGGCGATCTGAGTGGCCCCGTCTTTGTCAAGGCCTTGGGGGCGGCTGGATGAACTTATTTATAGCGAGACATCGATGGAATCGCGGGATGCACGCATGGTGAGCGGGTTCGACCTCATCGGCCATAACCGCACGTTCCAGACCCACTGGGTCAAACGAGTCCTCGCGTTCCTCATCGACGTGATCTTCATCTTCGCGCCCGTGTGGTCCTTATTCTATCTGAGCGGGGAGCGGGCGCCCTGGGTCTTCGCGGTCTTCGGGGGGATCTTCCTCTACGTGTACTCTACCGCGGGCGAGGCGATCTTCCGCCGCACCTGCGGGAAGTTCCTGGTGGGCCTCGAGGTGCGACCCCTCCATGGACCGATGACCTTCGCCAAGGCCGCGGTGCGGAACGTCCCGAAGCTCTTCTGGTTCGCCTTCCCCCTCTTGGACACCATCGCGGGCATGATGGTGGACGGCGACCCGCGGCAGCGGTGGTCCGATCACGTCCTGGGCACGACGGTGGCCCAGTCCCATCTGGTCAAAGTGAAGGTCCACCGGATCGACCCCGCGAGACTCGGCGCGCGATAGCCGCCGACCAACGATTAAATAGCGTGCGCCGGATGCCTTCCGGGACGTGAGCCCATGTTGTTCGTCACCCAGCTGAAAGTGATCCCGGGTCAGCTCGAGGAAGCGACCCGCCTTTTCAAGCACCCGAAGATCCCCAACAATATGATGGTGCACGAGTTCCTCGGCCTGCTCGGCAAGCCCGACGCCATGGTCATCTTCGAGGCTCCGGACGCCTCGACCGCGGCCGACTTCACGGCCCAGTTCGGGCGCGTGGCGGACGCGACCACGTCCCTCGCGCTGCCCATCGAGGAGCTCAAGTGGACCTCCTAGTTCTCGGCTTCTGACAGGCGTGGTCGGACCGGCGCGTCGTTCGCGGAAGGGAAGGTCCCCTCGTTTGCAAAAGAATGGAAAACAGAGAAGGGGAGGGCCCGAAGGCCCTCGTGTTTGGTGCTTACGGCGTGCTGAAGGTCGTCGACGTGACCTGGCCGCCGTCGGACCAGAGCAAGAAGAACGTGTAGCTGCTCTGCGCCGGCAGGCCGGCCGCGCGGGTCACGGTGAAGGAATCTCCGCCATTCAGCGTCTTCTCGCCGCCGATGTCCGTCCACGCCACAATAAAGGACGTGCTGATTGGGGCGCCGACGGTGATTGTCACCGAGGTGCCACTCGTCAGGGGCATCGCGACCGCTGCGCCCGCCGTGCTGTTGACCTGCAGGTTGATCTTGTAGTTCGCCGGGCCGACAGCCTGCGAGGCGCTCGCGATCGAGAGCTGCTCACCGTTCGTCACTGGCACGCCCGTCGTGAAGGCCACGGTCGGTTTGGACGTGGAGGGTCCGCCGATCAGGCCGGACACCATCACGTACAGAACCGCGGCCAGCACCACCGTAATCGCGACCATCAAAATCGTCGCGATCACGGGAGACACTGCTTCCTCATCCTTGCGGATGATGGTTTTCATGGTTCAGTCCTCCTGCGGTTCTCACCGCAGCGAGGACCCTAGGGGCGATAAGGCGGCAATAAACGTTTCGAGGTGAATATCTGGTCTTGAGAACGTCCCTCCATAAGCCCATCCGGGCCGCGAGGAGTTGTGAAAGGTCGTCAAGGTGGCGACTAGACCGCCATCCGCGGTAGCTTGCGGCGTTGCTTATATACTAGGCCGGTCGCAGTCGACGATTGTCCTATCCCTCGTTGAGCTCGAGGATTTCGTCGCTCACGAGCACGAGCATGTTGCGGACCTCCTCCGTCTCGTACTCCTGCATCGAGAAGATCACGCTGTAGGCCCCGCGGGAACGGAGGTTGTTCACGAGGATGTGCAGGAACTCGCTCAGGATCTTCGTGTTGTTGTGGATCGAGAGGGAGTTGATCGAGTCCAGGATCACGAGGGCGTTGCGGTCCGGGTTCTGCCGCAGGACGAACTCGACCTTGAGCATGAGGTTCTCGAGCATCGTCGGGCTCTCGACGCTGATCGAGTGGGCGTGCCGCTTCTCCGAGGACATCATGATCTGGCTGATGCAGTCGATGAACCAGATGTGGTCGAGGGACACCTCGAGGACCTCGAGGGCGTTGATGATGCTCTGCGACGGGACCGTGGACGTGATGTAGATCACGTTGAGGTCCTTCTTGGAGGCGAAGACGTCCAGCATGCCCTGGATCGCGTCGAAGTACTGGTCCGACTTCAGGCGCAGGGCGACCGCGGAGGCCTCCGGCAGGCGCATGAGCTTGTCGCTGACTTCCGTGGCCACGTTCATGTCAGGCACCTCCGGAGACGCTGCCGCCCTTCAGGAGCGGGACGAGCAGGACGCCGCTCGTGCTCAGGTCCAGGACGTACTTCGCGCGACTGTGCGGGGTGCCGCGCATCTTGACGACCTGCAGGGTCCGCAGGAGATCCCCGCGGCGCTCGAGGTTGCCCGTCACGATGACGCCATCCGCAAGGGCCTCCTCGACGCCCCACCGAGAGTACGCCTCGCCGTTGTGGCCCGTCTCCGCGACGAGGAGGGACGTGCAGTTCTTCGTGCTCAGGGCCTGGCCCA
>JBBSVS010000094.1:5298-7173 GCA_038046665.1 Thermoplasmatota archaeon | reverse complement strand
AAGCTCTCCGAGCTCGGCCGCGAGCCTTTCTTCAGCGACGTGGACCTGGAGACGAACGTGGGCGGGTTCCGCTCCCGCCTTCCCTTGACGATGGCCTCCATGGGCTCCACGGAGGTCGCCCACCGCGCGAGCCCCGAGCTGGGCAAGGGGGCCGCCCAGGCGGGGATTCCCATGGGCCTCGGGGAGAACATCGCGACCGTGTGGGGATACGCGAAGCGCGAGAGGTCTTCCATGCCTTCGTTCAAGCAGCGCCTCTTCGCGTACCTGGACCACCTGGAGGGGAAGCTCGGCGGCGTGGTGATCCAGCAGAGCGTGGAGGACGCCTTCGACGAACTGTGGAACAAGGTGTACACGGACCCGGACGTCGAGCCGTTCGTGCGCAAGGGGTTCGTGGCCTTCGAGGTGAAGCTGGGCCAGGGCGCGAAGCCCGGCCTCGGTGGGGAGACGAAGGTGCCGCGGGAGGTCGCGAGGTCCCTGAAGGGGAAGTACTATTTCCCGGACGACCCCGAGCGCGTGGATCAGGACCTCTACGAGCGGCACAGCGCACCCGGGACGTACACGGAGGACATCCTGCGCGCCCAGCTCCGTTCCCTACGGAACAACTTCCCGCGGGCGCGAATCTGGATCAAGACGGGCCCCTTCCGGGACCTCCTGCCGCTCCTGCGCGTCGCGGCCCACGAGAAGATTGATGCGGTCCTCATCGACGGGAAGGAGGGCGGCACGGGCATGAGCCCGGTCATCGCCCTGAAGGATCTCGGCCTGCCGACCCTCGCCTGCCTCAAGCGAATCGACGACGCGCACGTGGAGGGGCTCCAGATTCCCTACGTCCTGTCGGGTCGGCTCTACGACGGTGGCCACGTCGTCAAGGCCTTGGCCCTCGGGGCCACGGCGTGCGCCTTCGGCCGACCCTTCATTCTTGCGGTGTCGGTGGGCGGCGCCCGGGGCATGTTCAACTTCCTGGAGGCCACGGAGACGGAGATGCGGATGCTCGTCTCGGCCCTGGGGAAGTACCGCGGGACAGACGTGGCACGGGAGGACGTCGGGTCCCTGGACCGCCATCTCGCCGACGGGCTGAACATCCCCTACGTGTACGGATGATTCGGTCGCCCGAAATACGTGAGGGGTCACGGTTGAAGTAGGACCGCTGCATTCGTCCGCCCATGGCCAAGTTCGTACGATACGGACCGGCGCCTCGCTACGGACTCCCCGACGCCGGGTTCTGCGCGTCCTCCTTCGTGATCATCCGCCAGGGGGCGAAGGTCCTCGCGGGCATCCCGAAGAACCAGCGCAAGTGGCGGGAGGAGTGGGCCCCGAACTGGCTCGTGTATACGAAGGAGAGCTTGGAGAATGAATACCGCTCGTGGCGTCTCCCGGCCTCGTACCTGTACGAAGGCGAGTCCCCCGACGACACGGCCCGACGGGTGCTGCGGGACCAGCTGCGGATGCGGGCCGCGAAGCTCGGGCCCGCGGCGAACTACGCCTTCCACGATCCCAGCTCGTGGTATCCAGGGCGCAAGCACTACGATCTCTGTTTCGTCTACGAGGTCCGGGGCACACCGCCGAAGACGACCCCCTCGTGGTGGCAGCGGCTCGAGTTCGTGGACGTCCGGACGTTGCGCAAGGTAGAGATGGGCAGCGCGATGAGCGACCTGATGAAGGTGCTCAAGCTCGGATCCCGCTGAGTCCGCCGGCTCTCAGGCCGTCGGGAGACGCCCGCGGTCCCGCAGGATTTCCCGGGCGGCGTTGTACCCGGGCGCCCCTGTGATCCCACCGCCGGGATGGGCCCCGGACCCGCACAGGTACAGTCCCGCGATCGGCGTGCGGTACCGGCTCCATCCCGGAACCGGCCGAAGCACGAACTGCTGGTTCAGGGTC
>JBBSVS010000094.1:0-5288 GCA_038046665.1 Thermoplasmatota archaeon | reverse complement strand
CAGGGTCATCTCCCCGTGGTAGATGTGCCCGCCCGTCAGGCCGAAGCGTCGTTCGAGGTCCGCGGGCGTCAACACCTCCCGGCCCAGGACGATCTTGCGGAACCCAGGGATGCGCTCCTCCAGGAGGTCCACCACGGTGTCCCCGATCTCGTCTCGCCTGTCGTCCCAATTCCCTTTCTTCAGGCGGTACGGCGCATACTGCACGAGCACGGACATCACGTGCTTCCCCGAGGGAGCGAGATCCGAATCGACGAGGGTCGGGAGGACCACGTCGAGGAACGGTTCCTTGGACAGGGCACCGTACTTCGCGTCATCGTAGGCCCGCTCCAGGTATTCAAGGGAGGGACCGACTCGGAAATGAGGCGCGACGAGCCCGCCGTTCCCCCGGATTCGGATCGCCGGCGCGGCGTCCAGGGCGAAGTTCACCTTTGCCACGGCCCCGTCCATCTGGATGTTCTTGACTTGATTCAGGAACCCAAGTCCCAGTTCCGCCGGGTCCACCAGGTGGAGGAAGGTGCGCTTCGGGTCTGCGTTGGACACGACCGTGCGAGCGGCGATCGTCTCCCCGGAGGCCAGCTGGACGCCGGTGACGCGGCCCTCTGCGGCGAGGACCTGCGTCACCTCCGCGTCCGTGCGGATCGCCACACCTGCGGCCTGGGCGGAGGAAGCGAGGGCCCGAGAGAGGTTCCCCATCCCGCCGCGCACGAAGCTCCAGGCGGTCCCGCGGGCCGCGGGGAGGTAGTGGTGGAGCAGCCCGAAGGCGGTCCCCGGCGACCACGGGCCGCGGCACGTGCCGATGAGGGCGTCGATCGCGAGGGTGGCCTTCAGGAGTTCCGTCTCGAACCACTCGTTGAGCACGGCCCGCACGCTCATGGACACCATGCGCACGGCCTGGCCGACCCCTTCCTTGCCGAGCTTGCGGGCGGTCCACGCCCGCCGGAGGAGGAAGAGCTCGTCGCCGATCGCCAGGTCCTCCACGTCGGGAGGCGTGGAGGCCAGCAGGGGGTCCGCGACCGCGGCGAGGCGGGTCAGGAAGGACGTGAACCGGGGGTACGCCTCCGCGTCCCGCGCCGAGAACGTGGACATCTCCGACTGGGCCTTCGCGGGGTCTCTCCAGAGGCGAAGGGCCTTGCCGTCGTCTCCGAGGGCCACGACCTCCGGATCGCACGGGAGGAACTGCAGGCCGTGTCCCGCGAGATGGAGGTCCCGCACGACTTCGGGTCGCAGGAGTCCGCACAGGGTCGCGCCCGTGGGGCCGCGGAACCCCGGATAGAATTCCTCCGTGGCGGCCGCTCCGCCCACCACGGAGCGACGCTCGAGGATGAGGACGCGCCGGCCCGCCTTCGCGAGATATGCGGCGGCCACGAGGCCGTTGTGGCCCGCGCCGATGACGATCACGTCGTACGACGCTTGCACGTCACACCCTCCGCATCGCCCAGTCCTTCAGGATCTCCCGCGCGGCGTTGTACCCGGGCGCGCCCATGACGCCGCCTCCGGGATGGGCTCCCGAACCGCACAGGTAGAGGTCCTTGATCGGCGTGCGGTACTGGGCCCAGCCCGGGACCGGCCGGAGGAAGAACAGCTGGTTCGGCGTCAGCTCGCCGTGGAAGATGTTCCCGCCCGTGAGGCCGAACTGCCGCTCCAGGTCCAGCGGCGTCAGCACCTGGCGGTGGAGGATCGCCTTGGGCAGGTTCGGCGCGAACTCCGCGAGGGTCTCGATGACCGTGTCGCCGAGGGCCTCTCGGGCGTCATCGTCCCATCCCTTCCGCCGGCTGTAGGGCGCGTATTGGACGAACATGGACATGATGTGCTTCCCCGGCGGGGCCATCGTGGGATCGATTGCGGAGGGCACCATGACGTCCATGTACGGATGCCGGGAGAAGTCCCCGTACTTCGCGTCGTCGTAGGCCCGCTCGATGTAGTCTACGCTCGGGCTGACCGAAATCGCACCCTGGAGGTACGCGCCCATCCCGGGCATGCACGTGACGTTCGGTGGCTCCTTGAGGGCCAGGTTCACCTTCGCTGAGGAGCCTTCGATGTTGAAGTTCTCGATGCCGCGCACGAACTCCTGCGAGAGGTCGCCGCGCTCGAGGAACTGGAGGAACGTGCGCTTGGGGTCCGCCCCCGAGACGATGATCCTCGCCTCGATCTTCTCACCCGTGCTCAGCTCGACTCCATGCGCGCGCCCGTCCCGGACCAGGATGCGGCGCACCTCGGCGTTCGTGCGGATCTCGACGCCGAACGTCCGCGCGGCGGAGGCGATGGACTCGCTGACCATGCCCATCCCGCCGCGGACGAAGCCCCAGGCGCGGAAGGCGCCGTCCACCTCGCCCATGTAGTGGTGGATGAGGACGTAGGCGGTGCCCGGAGAACGCGGCCCGAGGAACGTGCCGATGATCCCGCTCGCGCACATCGTGCCCTTGAGCACGTCCGTCTCGAACCATTCGTCCAAGTACTCGCCGCTGGACATCGTCAGGAGCCGCGCGAACGTCGTCAGGGTCTCCTCGTCCGCTCCCTTGAACTGGCCATAGAGGTGCCACATCTTCCTCAGGTTCCCAGGGCCCATGGACGTCAGGTTCGGCGGCGTCATCCCCAGCTGCGGCTTCACGAACTTCGCGATCTTGACCATGAGCTGCCCGAACCTCGGGTAGGCCTCGGCGTCCCGCTTCGAGAACTTCGAGATCTCCCTGCGGTTCTCCTCCGAATCCGCGCCGCGAAACAGGTACCGTCCATCGGAAAGAGGGGACAGCGTCGATTCCACAGGGATGATCTGATATCCATGGGCCGGAAGGTCGAGGTCCCGGATGATCTCCGGCCGTAGGAGGCTGCACACGTACGAGCAGACGGTGAACTTGAACCCGGGGTACACTTCCTCCGTGACGGCGGCCCCGCCCACCAGGTGACGCCGTTCGAGCACGAGGACCTTCTTCCCCGCCCGCCCGAGGTACGCGGCGGCCACGAGCCCGTTGTGGCCTCCCCCGATGACGATCGCGTCGTAGGACGTGCCGTTGCTCATGGTCCCCTCCCCGCCGTGTTCGTCGAAGTGCGACGGTATCGTGCATCCCCACTTAACGGTTCACGTGTTTCCTGCGAGTATCGTCCGGCCCGTTCACCACAGATCGAATGCGAGGCTCTCGAACCGGCCCGCATCGACTCCGAAGAGAACGCGAATCTCCTGTGTCTTCGTTCGAGCGAGGAGATCCTTCACCATCAGGACGGACCAGCTCTCCGCGACCCGGAGACCTGCGGTCTGGTAGGGTCCCGGCGCGGCACGCGGAGAGAGCACGATCGATACGTCGTGTCCCGCGGCCAAGGTCCTTGCCCATGCCAGCGGATTTCCGTCCGTCGCGACGAACTCCCGGACATGGGTCGGATTCTTCCGCTCGCACCACGCGTACCCGACGACGTGTCCTCTGGAGGAGAGCGTCCAGATCTCCCCCGGCTTCACGTCCTCCCAGGCGGTCCTGATTGCAACGAAGTTCCTCGGCCGTTCCGTGAATCCAAGGGCATCGCGCGTGTGTGCGGCGAACGCTCGATGGAACGCTGCGGCGTCTCTCCCGACGGCCTTCCGCACGCGCAGTCCAGGCACCACCGCCCCTCGAAGGCGACCGTACGCCACGCGTATCCGGACGAGGTCCTCGTACCCGAGCGAGCGGTAGAGGCGGTAGGCTCCTCGGAAACGCGAGGTGGTCAGGAAGCTGAAGCGGGCTCCGTGTTCCCGAAGGCGGCTGTGGACATGCTCCATGAGAGCGCGCGCGTGACCGCGCCCGCTCGCTCCAGGGAGGCTGCACACGGCCTCCGGGACGCCGACGATCTCGCGGCCCTCCGCCGTTCGGACCGGGTACAGGAGGTATCCGACCTGACTCACGGGCCGCCCGCCCTCGACGGCGTACCAGGCGAACTCCTTCGCCAGACGCGGATCGACTCGGCGGACCTTTCGGAGGCTGGAGGTGGGGAACTCATATCCGAGCCCGAGACGGTTCAGCCAGACTACGGCGTCCGGATCGACCTCGTCGTACGGGAGGATCTCCATACAATCCGGAACGGTCTGAGCGCACTTGAGGGATGCGGCCTGCCGACCACGAGAGCGGATGCGCATCATCCGAAAGGTTAAACCCGAATCCTCGCTTCTCGTTCCGCCCGGCCGCCGCCGGATCGTGGGGAAGCGGGAGGAGAACGCGTGCCGAGGGGGACCCCGTTCCATTCCAGGACGTCGGCTCTGTGTGAGAGCTATGCCTGGAGGAACTGGTCCGGATACGTCTGCGCGAGCTCCTATTCGCTGGTCCCCGAGATGGAGTACCACGCGATCCGCAATTCCGCGGCGCTCATCGACGTCTCCCCGCTCTTCAAGTACCGCATCACCGGAGCCGACGCCGCGCGGCTCGTGAACCGCGTCGTCACGCGCGCCGCGCGCGGCTGCAAGACCGGGCAGATCTTGTACACGCCCTGGTGCGACGACCATGGGAAGACCGTGGACGACGGGACCGTGTGGAACCTCGGGGACGGCGCGTGGCGGATGACCTCCGCGGAGTCGAACTTCCGCTGGCTCGAGGAGAGCGCCTTCGGGATGGACGCTCAGGTCGAGGACGTCTCCGAGGACATCGCCGCGCTGGCCCTCCAGGGCCCTCTCTCCAAGGCGATCCTCCAGGCCGCCTGCGACGGCGCGGTGGACAAGCTCCGCTTCTACCGCTTCATCAAGACCAAGCTCGACGGGGTCCCGGTCACGATCTCCCGGACGGGCTACACGGGCGACCTGGGATACGAGATCTGGACCGACGCCGGCAAGGCGGAGAAGCTCTGGGATGCGATCACGGGGCACGGCAAGGGGTACGGCCTCACGCCGGCCGGGTTGCTCGCGCTCGACATCTCGCGGATCGAGGCCGGGTTCATCCTGGCCGAGGTCGACTACACGCCCTCGCGCAAGGCGCTCATCGAGTCGCAGAGCTACTCGCCCTTCGAGCTGAGCCTGGACTGGACCGTGAGCCTGGCGAAAGGCCCGTTCACGGGCCGCAAGGCCCTCGTGGAGGAGCAGCGGCGCGGGACCCCGCGGCGGATTGTCGGGCTCGAGGTCGACTGGTCCGTCGTCGAGAGGTACTACCAGAAGATGGGCCTCTCGCCAGAACCGCCGCACTTGGCCTGGCGGTCCAAGATCCCCGTCTACGCGGGCCTCCGTCAGATCGGTATCGCGACGAGCGGCGTCTGGTCTCCCCTACTCAAGCGGTACATCGTACTCGCGACGGTCGAATCGCCCTTCGCCCAGGTCGGGAGCGTCGAGGAGAACGAGGTCA
>JBBSVS010000093.1:0-5566 GCA_038046665.1 Thermoplasmatota archaeon | reverse complement strand
GCCGGGCGAGGCCGTGGCGTTCCACGAGCTCCCGGAGGCGGCGGGCGCCGAGCGCGTTGGCGGCCACCTGGGCCCGCAGGTCTCCGAGCCGCTCCCGCGGCTGCCGGGTCTCGCGACGCACGCGGTCGAGGACCTCCTTGCGCTCCCGCCCGCGGTCCAGGAACTTCTGCGGCTCCAGCACCATGCCCTCCTCCTCGAGGCGCGTGGCCTGGGCCGGCATAGAGCCGGGCGCGATACCGCCCACGTCCGCATGGTGGGCTCGGTTCACCGCATAGCCGGCGAGGCGGTCCCGGTGGAGCACGGGCCGGATCAGGGTGATGTCGGGGAGATGCGTCCCGCCCCGGTAGGGATCGTTGAGGATAACCTGGTCGCCCTCCCGCAGCGTGCCCGGGAAGTCCCGCATCACCGCCTCGACGGCGAGGGGCATGGAGCCGAGATGGACCGGGATGTGCTCCGCCTGGGCGACCAGGCGGCCCTCCTCGTCGAAGAGAGCGCAGCTGGCGTCCATGCGCTCCTTGATGTTCGGCGAGTAGGACGTGCGCCGGAGGGCGACGCCCATCTCCTCCGGGATGAAGGTGAAGGCGGCCCGGAGGACCTCGAGCTCGATCGGGTTCACGGCCCCACCTCGATCTCCAAGAGCCCGAGCGGATCGACATGCAGAGACGCCCCGGGAGGCACGACCGTGGTCGCGTGCTCCTCCTCGACGATGGCAGGACCCTCGGCACGGAAACCGACGGGAAGGGTCGCTCGGTCGAGGACGTGGGCCTCCTGCCATCCGTCCTCGAAGAGGACCGCTCGCGTCCGAGCTCGGGCCGCAACGTTCCTCGCCGGACGGGGGATTCGCACGCGTCGTGGGACCCGCGCAACGAGCCGGACCGTGACGACCTCGACGGGCTCCGTGGCGGAGGCGTATCCGTACCGTTGGCGGTGGGCCCGGCGGAACGCGGCCGCCACGTCGCCACGCAGGGGCACGTTGATCTCGAAGCTCTGACCGCGGAAGCGGAGGTCCAGGCTCGCTTCGAGGACCGCGCGGCGCGGATCTAGACCTTGGTGCCGTAGATCCTCGCGCGCCCGGCGCTCGAACGCCCGAACCGTTTTCGCCATCGCCGCGCGGGCGCCATCCAGTGGGCGCACGAGGCTGCGGCTATATTCCAGCCGTATGTCTGAGATGAGGATCCCGTAGGCGGAGAAGGACCCGGGCATGAACGGCACGAGGACGCGGGGCACGCCCATCTCCCGTGCGAGGGCGCAGGCGTGCATGGGCCCCGCTCCGCCGAACGCCAGGAGGGAGAACTCGCGCGGGTCCAGGCCGCGCTTGGCCAAGATGAGCCGCATCGCCTTCGACATCGTCGCGCGCACGACCCGCTGCACGCCGAGCACGGCCTCGTCGAGGGATGTGCGAAGATCCCGCGCGAGGGTCTCGAGGCCCTTTCGAGCGAAATCCACGCGAAGCGGGAGCCGGCCCCCCAGAAGCGCGGGGCCGAGGGCGCCGCCGACCAAGTCCGCATCCGTCACCGTGGGCTGCTGGCCTCCCTTCCCGTAGGCCATGGGACCCGGGTCCGCGCCCGCGCTCTGCGGGCCCACCCGCAACGCTCCCCCTCGGTCGATCCAGGCGAGGCTCCCGCCTCCCGCGCCCACGCTCTCGATATCCACGACCGGGAGGGCGAGGGGGAAGGTCTCGATCATCGCTTCCGTGGTCCACTGCGGCCTCCCGCCCACGATCGTCGAGAAGTCCGCGCTGGTCCCGCCCATGTCGAAGGTGACCAGATCCCGGTGCCCGGACCTGCGGGCCAAGGCCGCGGCGGCGGCCACTCCGCCGGCGGGGCCGCTGAGGACCATCTCCACCGGCTTGCGCATCACGCTGGCTTGCGACGCCACGCCTCCGCCGGACTTCATGACGAAGAAATCGCGGTCGAGCGCAGACCTCAGGTCTCCGAGATAGCGGGCCACGAGAGGCTTCACATACGCATCGAGGACCGTGGTGGACGCACGCTCGTACTCTCGGAACTCCGCGAGGACCTCGTGGCTCTGCGAAACGGGCAGACCGTGGAGCGCCGCGGCGACTCGTCGTTCGTGTTCGGGTCGCAGGAAGGAGAAGAGGAAGCAGACCGCGACGGACTCCACACCATGTTCCCGCAGTGTCTTCCCGGTTCGCCGCGCTTCTGCCAAGGTCGGAGCGCGTAACGTGCGCCCTTTCGAATCGACGCGCTCGCGCACGCCGAAGCAGAGCTCCCGAGGCACCGTGGCTGGAGAGCGTGTGATGTGCAGGTCGTAGAGGCTCGGGCGATTCTGGCGTCCGATGAGGAGGAGGTCCTCGAACCCTGCGGTGGTCAGGAACGCCGTGCGGGCGCCCTTGCGCTCGAGGATCGCGTTCGTGGCCACGGTGGTCCCGTGGGACATGTCCGTGGCCCCGAGCTCCCGCATCCCCTGGAGGACCGCCGCGGAAGGATCTCGGGTGGAGGGTAATTTAGTCGTCACGACGTCGCGACCACGGAACCCGACGAAATCGGTGAAGGTCCCGCCCACGTCCACACCGACGTCCACAGGGGAGGATAGTGAAGACGTCTCAAGTCCTTTGCCGCCCGAAGACTCCGTTCGGAGAGGAGTCTCCGACACGCCCATGGGCGACCGACCGCGTACGCGCTGGACGTTCGAGAAAACCCTCAAACGCGGGTCGTCCGACTATGCAGGTGCGCGGCCATGGTTCCCGTTGTTGCCCAAGGTTCCGGCCATGTATGACGCGTAGCCCTCCATGTCCAGGAGCCCGTGGCCGCTGTAGTTGAAGGCGATGACCGTCTCCTCGTTCGCCCTCTTCGCCTCGAGCGCCAGATCGATGGCGCCGCGGATCGCGTGAGCCGTCTCCGGGGCGGGAATCAGCCCTTCCGTCTTCGCGAAGGTTTCCGCGGCCTGGAACGTGCTCACCTGGTCCACCGCGCGCGGCTCGACGATCCCGTGGTCGATGAGCAGGCTCAGGGAGGGCGCGGCCCCGTGGTACCGCAGGACTCCGGCGTGGATCGGGCTGGGCATGAAGTTGTGGCCGAGGGTGTACATCTTCAGGAGCGGGGTCATCTCCCCGGTGTCGCCGAAATCGTATTCGTACTTGCCCTTCGTCATCGAGGGCACGGACGTGGGCTCGATCGCGATGAAGCGGGTCTCCGACTTCCCCTTGAGGCGACGGCCGATCATCGGGTACGTGAAGCCCCCGAAGTTGGAACCGCCGCCGACGCTGCTCACCATGTAGTCCGGCTCGACGTCCGCGAGCTCGAACTGCTTGAGGGACTCCAGGCCGATGACGGTCTGATGCATGAGGACGTGGTTCAGCACGGAGCCGAGGGAGTACTTCGTGTTCTTCGAGGTGACCGCGGTCTCCAGGGCCTCCGAGATCGCGATGCCCAGGGAGCCGGGGTTGTTGCCGTCGTCGGCCAGGAGCTTCCGCCCGAAGTTCGTCTGGTCGCTCGGGGACGGGAAGACCTCCGCGCCGTACATGCGCATGAGGTACTTGCGGTAGGGTTTCTGGTCGTACGAGACGCGGACCATGAACACCTTGCATTTCATGTCGAAGTAGTTCGTGGCGAGGGCGAGCGCCGAGCCCCACTGTCCCGCGCCCGTCTCCGTCGCCAGGGCCTCCACACCCTCTTTCTTCGCGAAGTACGCCTGCGCGATTGCCGTGTTCGGCTTGTGGGAGCCGACCGGCGAGAGGTCCTCCCGCTTGTAGTAGATTCGCGCGGGCGTCTTCAGGTACGCCTCGAGGCGCTTCGCGCGGTACATCGGCGTCGGCCGGCCGAGGCGGAAGTACGCCTCCCGCAGCTCGTCGGGGATCCTCTCCTCGTGGTTCTGGCTCATCTCCTGACGGATGATCTCCATGGGGAAGATCGCCGCGAGGGCGTCCGGGCCGACGGGCTCCTTCGTCGCCGGGTTCAGTGGCGGCGGGAGCGGGGTCGGCAGGTCAGGAAGGATGTTGTACCAGGCGCGCGGCACATCTTCGAGGTCCAAGGGAATCTTCACCGCGTCCGCGCGCACCGCTTCGCGCCGTATCGCCTGCATGCCCGTCACCCTCGGTTCCTCGCCTGCAAGTCTTGGGCATTATATAACGATTATGAACTATGACGTACATAAAAATACCTTGCACGAGCAAAAGATTAACCGCCAATGGACTCTTTCAAGCATCATCGTGGCGACGATGTGGGCCCGCTTCCGAACCTACTTCAAAGGCTTCCCCGCGCAGGAGAAGGTCGCCCAGATGATGGTCCTCTATGGGTTGCGCGTCCACGAGGCGCACGTCTACTGCGGGGAGATCAAGGTCTCCGACACCTCGATGGCCCGCGCGACCGGGGTGGACCGCCGGGTGGTGACCGCGACCGTCGCGACGATCGAGAAGAACCCGGACCTGCGGGCCTTCTTCGACCGTCTCAGGCCCGTGAGCCATCTGCGCGACGTGGCTCCGCTCATGAATTGGGGCGCGATCGAGATCGTGCCCACGAACGCCTCGAAGCCCGGGATCCTGGCGGGCGTCGCCGCGATCATCGCCGAGGCGGGCATCAGCATCCGCCAGGTGATCATGGACGACCCGGAACTCATGGACGACCCCCATGGATTCATTGTGACCGAGGCGCCCGTGCCCGAGCGCCTCCTGCCGCGGATCAAGCAGGTGGACGGGGTCAAGTCCGTGGTCCTGCTGTAGAGCGGCACGCTTTTCGTCTCCGGGGTCCCTTCGCCGCCCGATGGTCTGGCGCGCCCTCCTGAGGATCGTGGACTTCCAGGAGCTCCTCACCTCCCAGGCGGCCATCGCGGAGTCTCTGGAGACAGCGCGCCAGCGACACGGGCCGGACAGCGAGGAGGCACGCACGCTCCGGGAGGGATTCAACCTGCTTGCGAAGATCCTCTTCACGCGGAGAGCGTCCATCCAAAACGTCCACGACCTCGCGTGGCTCGATCACTTCGTGGTCACGAAGGATGCGAGACCCTCACAGATCTGGGAGGGCGATTCGAGCCGGACCGCTTGGGAGTCCCTCGCGACGAACCGGGGCCGCCTTGCGGACCTCGTCCCCCGGCGCGGGTCCTCCTGGGCGGACGTGCCCATCCCCGGATACGGCGGGCCGGAGCCGCTCAAGCTCGAGCGCGGCGTGGCGCGTCCCTTCCGCGTCGGCGTGGTGACGAACGAGGGGATGCTCGAGCTGATGTCGGACTTCGTCTCGATGGAGGCTACGGTCACGGAGGGGACGGAGATCCTTCACGAGGTGAGGCGGTTCGCCGTGGAGGCGCGCCACATCGGAAGCGAGAGCCTGGGCTTGGTCTTGGCGGCCGCGTCTCTATGAGCGCGGCCTGGCCACGAGCGCGCGGTGCGAGACCATCATGCACGCGTCCTGCACCACGATCTTGCCCGCCGCTTCTGCCTTCCGGGCGGCCGCCACGTTGCGGATGCCCTGCTGCATCCAGAAGACCATCGTGGCGACGAAGAAGGCAGCCAGCAGCAGCACCCAGCCCTCGAAGGCCTCCTGATTGATACTGAACCGCTCCAAAAGGAATGCCCCGAGCAGGCTAGCCAAGATGGCCGCTGCCAGAGCCA
>JBBSVS010000092.1:0-3691 GCA_038046665.1 Thermoplasmatota archaeon | reverse complement strand
CCGACGTAGCCGCGCTGCCGAGTTTGCGCGAAGGGTTCGGACTCGCCGCGATCGCGAGGAGGGAGGTGGCAATCCCGGCGGCGCGGAGGACCAGCATGGGCCGTGGGGCTCGGCGGTCCGCGAGGCACCCGAAAGGGTCGCTGCTCAGCCCGAAGCACGCATAGGCCGACGCGGCGAGCAGTCCGAGGGTGGCCGGGTCCGAGGTGAACTCCCTGGACCAGGCGAGGGCCAAGAAGACGGGATTGCGAGCATGTTTCCAGGGGATAGCCCGTGGGGGTAGCCCGCCACGACGACGGTGCGGCGCCCCTCCGCCTGCATGCGCGAGGCGCATGGCTGGCGGGGATAAGCCCTTCTCCCCGATCACACGCGGACGATCGCGCGCCCGAGGGACGGGAGGAGGAAGACGAAAGAGATCACGAGGATTTCTACCAACGCGAGCCACCGTCTCCCGAGGGCCATCCTTGCCCTGATGGGTCGGAACCGTCATGCCCGTTTCGATATCGTTTGGGGTTCTCCGAACGAGGCGGGGCGGCGCTTCCGCTCGCCAATGGGAAAAGGAAACGGGTTGGGGGAAGGCGAGCTCAGAGCTCGTCTTCCGGCTTCTCGTCGCTCGACTGGCCTTCGCCGCCTTCCGTGGACTCGCCCTGCTCGCCCTCGCCCATGGGACGCTTGATGACCCGCTTCTGCACGACGGGCTGCGCCTGCACGGGCTTCCGAATCACGCGGCGCGGGATCATGTCCTGGCGCGCGGGGGCCGCCTGGGCTCCGCCCGGGGGCGGGGCCTGGGGTTGGCTCGGGGCCGAGGCGGGCTGCGCGGCCTGCCGGGCGACCGGTGGGACGCCGCCGGCGCCGCCGGTCGGCGGGCGCGGCGTCTCCTTGAGGAGGGAGCCGCACTTGTGGCAGACCGTGGCCGTCACGGAGTTGAGGGTGCCGCAGACGGGGCACGGCTTCGAGCCCATCTTGCGCATCTCCTCTTCCTCGCGGAGCCAGTCCTCGAAGGTCACGAAGGTGGGCTGCTTGCGCCACCAGTCCTGGAATTCGCGGTCGGAGAGGGCGCGTCCGAGCTGCCGGGAAGCTTCCTCCTTGAACTTCTGCACGACCTCGTCGTACTGAAGGCGCATCTTCTCCTGGTAGTCGGCCATCTCCACCTGTCCGGTCGCGAACTCGACGCCGCACTCCGGACACTGCTTCACGTCGACCGGGATCCAGGCCTGGCAGTTGGAGCACTTCGCCATGTCCTTCTCGAACTCGACCCCGCACTTGGGGCAGGTCGTCGCGTCCTCGGGGATGAAGGCGCCGCACTCACCGCACTCGACCATCTTGCCGAGGCCGTAGACCTTGAAGTAGACCGTCACGCCGATGAGCACGGCGGCCGCGGCCGCCAGGATGACCAGCATGAGCCACCACGGGATGCCGAGGATGGGCACGGGCGAATCCAGGAAGGGCACGTTCCGGCGGACGGTGATGGTCGCGTCCGAGGAAGCCACGGCCGGCGAGGCCGGCGTCACACGTATCGTGTAGGTCCCGTCGGCAAGGCCGTTCAGGGGCACCTGGATGCTGAAGGCGCCCGCCGAATCCGGGGCTTGGCTGTAGGGCATGCCCGGGATGGCTTGGCCGCCTTGCATCACGGTCACGTTGACGATGAGGCCCGCGATCCCGTTCTGCGAGGTGTCGCGGACGACGCCCGTGACCAAGATGGTGTCCGTGGGCGCGTACACGGTCCCGTTGTTCGGCGCGCCGATGTACACGCGGCCCGTGGGAGGCAACACGCTCACCGTCAGGTTCGCGTAGTTGTTGTTCTCCTGGGCCAGACCGCCCTCGTTCAGGCGGTTGTCCGGGTCCACGATGATCATCAGGGTCTGGATGTCCGGGGTCGAGATGCCCTTCACCTGCACGGTGACGTTCGTCTCGGAGCCCGCTAGGACGCTGACGTTGCTCGTGCGGCCCCATTCCAGGCCGCGGTTTCCGTTCAGGTAGACCGCCACGGACGTGTTGACCGCCGTGGTCTGCCCGAGGTTGTGCACCGGCACCGTGATCGGGAAGGCCACATCCTGCTGGGCGGTCTTCGAGGCCGCGAATTCGGACTGGAAGAGCGCCAGGTCCGGCTGCGTGACCACCGTGATGCCCAGGCTCGCCACGTTGTTCACGAAGTTGTAGTCCTTGTTGCGGATTGTGTCGTTCTTCGTGATGACGAGCACGTACAGGTTGTGCACTCCGATTGACGAGGGCCTCCAAGTGACCAACTGGGTGGCCGTCGAGCCCGCGGAGACGCTGAACTTCAGCGGCACGGACACGTTCTGGCCGGACTCGAAGAGCTGGACGCTCGCCTCGGTCGCGGCGTTCGTCCCGAAGTTGTGGACGGACACCTGGATCGGCACGTTGTTGTTCACCACGGGGTCCGCCTGTAGCTGGATGTCCGCCGACGTGATCACGAGGTCGGGCCACGTGAACAGCGTGAGGGTCACCGGGAGGATGTTGTTCGCCTCGTTCGTCTCGCGGATCGCGCCGCCGTCCGTCGGGTTCACGAGGGGCGGGTCCACGACGACCGAGATGGGCACGCTCGTCTCCACGCTCCCGGCCGGGGTCCAGTAGGCGCTCGTGGTGGCCGAACCGTTCTTGGGCACCACGGCGATCGTGTTCATCGCGATCAGGACGCTGGCGTAGGAGGACGTGGGTTGGTCCATGTAGCCGTCGCCGTTCGCGTCAACGATCGTCGAGTAGAACGCCACGTCGACGTTCTTCACGCTGATCTGGCCCGAGTTGTGGATCGTCGCCGTCAGGGTGATGTTCGTGTTGATCGGCTGGAACGGGGAGTTCCCGTTGCTGCCCGAGATGGTCAGGAGCGAGACCGTGAGATCGGGCGTCAGGGTCGAGAAGGGCAGTAGGATGACCGTGTTGTCAGTCAGCACGACCTGTACGCTCGAGTCCGAGCGGTACGTGGTGAGCTGCAGGAACGCGGTCCCGTTCGCCACGTAGGAGTTGTTCACAATCCGCCCGTCGCTCGTCGCGGTCCGGGACTCCATGAAGGCCTTGTACAGGACGGAGCCCGTGGGGGCTGCGACGGGCCAGGACGTGGAGGTCGTCCCATAGATGTTATCTCCGGGCGTCAGGCCGCCCGTGGGATCCGCGGGGAACTGGAGGCTGGGGGTCTTCGGGTCCACGCGGTTGAGCAGGATGCTGGCGTTCGCCTCGGCGAGGAGGGTACCCGTCCCGTCGACCGCGTTGATCGTGAGCCACCAGTAGCGGGCCACGATCGCGTTCCCGGAGATCATGGAGAGATACCAGGTCCCGGTGGGGTCGTAGAACTGCACATTCGTGAACTGCACGTACTGGGTCCCGCCGAAGAGCAGGCCGGAGGTCTGCTGCTGGTCGAAGGTCACGTTCCGGATGTCGAAGGCCACGGAGCTGTTGCTCCCGCGGTCCGTCGCTAGGCTCAGGCTCGTGACGCCAGGCAGGGACGCGTCCCACAGCTGCGTCTTGGATTGGGTGCTGAAGGAGAGGCCGGGTCCGTTGAACGTGTCGCGGATCAAGGTCGCGCTCAGGCCGGCGAGCTGCACGTTCCCGCTCACGGTCGTGTCGATCAGGGAGACCGTGGAGGTCGTCCCGTCAGACCGGAGCAGGCCCGGCGATCCGCCCTGCGTCAGGAGGAGCTGGCTGCCCCGGCTCGTCGCGAGGCGCCGCCCGCGAGCAC
>JBBSVS010000091.1:0-1932 GCA_038046665.1 Thermoplasmatota archaeon | reverse complement strand
CAGGGAGAAGTTCGCGAGGGTGATCACCGGGCCGGAGGCGGAGGCCGTCCAGTTGATCGGGATCGTCGGGCCGGCGAAGGTGCCTCCGCTCGGCGCGGTCACCGCGACGGCCGGATGGTCCCGGTCCAGGACCGCGGTGGCATTCCCCACGAGCCACCGCAGGGCGTTGTCGATCACCTGCGCGCGGATCGCGCTCGCGGGCCTCAGATCCGTGGCATTCGTGTCGAGCCCGGTGATCTCGAAGGCGAAGTAGTCCAGGCGCGACGGCGTCCCGCCCCAAGCGCCCACGCCCGCGGTGCCGTTCGCGACGGAGGAGACCCACCGCAGCCCGATCGGCTGGTTCTGTGCGCACTGGGGAGCAGGGGGTGGTGGGCCCACGACTTGGCTGTCCCTCCACACGGGGGTCGATGTTCCGCCGGCTGGGGTCAGTGAAAGCTGATCGTCCGCTGCTCCGTCTCGGTGGGGCGTGTAGGCGATGCCACCGGCGTAGGCCCCGCTGATGGGGTCCCCCGCGGCCCCGTTGATCTGGCTCGTCGTCGTGGGGTCGCAGGCGAAGGAGACCTTGAGGGCCGCCGCGAGCCACGCGGCCGTCGCTGGCGTGTACCAGGGGGAGTCGGTGCTCCCCAGAGACCAGGAGGTGTCGTGCGAGGAGACGAGGAGCCGGCCCCCGCCGTCCAGATAGGCTTTGATCAGCCCCTGGGCGGTCGCGTTGAACGTCGGGTACTGCTCCAGACCCACCTGCCAGATCACCGCCTTCCTTGCCTGCAGGAGGGCGAGGGGCGGAAGGCCCAGATCCGTCACGCGCCAGAAGGCCCAGGACCATCCCGTGGCGTTGAGGGCGTCCGCATAGGACGCCTCCCGGGCCGCCGGGAAGGAATCGGAGC
This sequence comes from Thermoplasmatota archaeon, assembly GCA_038046665.1. Classification (GTDB taxonomy): domain Archaea; phylum Thermoplasmatota; class Thermoplasmata; order RBG-16-68-12; family RBG-16-68-12; genus RBG-16-68-12. Next base: position 1,048 of record JBBSVS010000091.1, on the reverse strand, counting down.
CGATGACCACGAGCACATCGCCCCAGGGCGGCGTGCGGAACGCGTAGTGGCGCCCGCCGTTGTCGTCCCGTGTCGCGTGGCCGAGGCGATCGGAAGAGACGACGTCGTAGAAGTACAGGGTGTCTGCCTGGAGGTCCCGGAGTCCCAAGGAGTGGGCAGTCACGAGCTCAGCCTCGGAGGCCGCGTTCGTCAGGTTCGTCGGTGAGGGGCCATACGTGACTTCCGTGTCCGCGGGGAGGTCCGTGGACCAGCGGATCCGGACGGAGGTTGTGCCAATGGAGTCCGCGGTCACTCCGAAGACCGCGGGCGGGGTCGCGTCCACGGTCGCCCTTGCGATCGCCGTGTGCGCGGGCGACGCGTCCTGGTACACCGCGGTGATTGTGTCCGCGTTCCGCACCTGGAGGACCCCGTCCGGGGCGGGCTGTCCGAAGGCGAGTCGGATCGAGCCGCGCCATACCTCGCCGGGCGCGCCTTGGGTCAGGGGCGCGACCTCGCCGGTGGGCTCGAGGGTCGAAGCCAGGAGGACCTGGACGGCCGTCGCGTCGCCGTCCTCCACCGTGAGGTTGACGAGGTCCGATTCCCCGTAGCTCGGTCGGTCGAGGAGCACGCGGCCGTAGTTCAGGTCGAGACCGCCCGTGCCCACAAGGGCGTAGGGCTGCGGGCCCACAGGGACGTTGGACCCGATCACGCGGACCTTCCAGTCTCCGGAGGCCGGCGTCTTGAGGATGACCGCCTCCTCGACGTTCGTCGTGTCGAAGGTCCCGCCGGGGACCGACTGTCCGGCGGCGAAGCTCCCGAAGTTGTTGCCGCGGTACACGGACCCGTTAGGCGCAGTGACCTCGAGGTCGAGGTCGTTCACGAGGGCCTTCGCGGCCCCCAGGGTCCCCGGATAGTCCGTCCATGCCAGGACGAACTTCAGGGTACCCGATCCGGGCCCCACACGGAAGGTGTAGGTCTGGTCCTGCCCGGTGAGGAGCCCCGCCCGCTCGTCCACGACCTGCGTGCGGAAGCTGTCCCCCGCCGCGGCGAGGGGCAGCACGTTGGACAG
>JBBSVS010000090.1:0-6394 GCA_038046665.1 Thermoplasmatota archaeon | reverse complement strand
ATCCTCAAGCGACTGGACCCGACGCTCAAGACGCCCGTGCTGGCGGGGGCCATCGCAACGGGCGGGGGCGTGCTCTTCATCTTCCTTGGCGTGTGGACCGTGGTCCAGGGGCTGCGCCATCATTGGAAGTCCGAGGAAGAGGACGCGTCCCCGAAGTCGAAGCGGGGCGCCTTCGGCGAGGCCTTCAGCCTGAACTTCCTTGCCGAGTTCGGCGACAAGACGCAGATTGCGGTGATCATCCTTGCGGCCTCCTACGGCGCGCCAATCTCCGTGTTCTTGGGCGCGGGCCTCGGCCTCGCCGCGATCGCGGTGATGAGCGTGGTCATCGGCGTAGGCCTCGCGAAGATCCTCAGCGAGAAGTGGTTGCGGATTATGTCCACGGTCTTGTTCATCGTCGCCGGCGTGCTCCTCATCTTGGAGGCGGCGATGTTCCTGTAGTCACGGGATCCCGTGGATCGGGAAGACGGTCCGGCGCAGTTCCTCGACCGTGCGCTTCGCGGCCCTCGGGACGTGCGCCTCCTCTTCGGCACGCACGTGATCGCGGAGCGACTTCTCTGCGGGCACCGAGCCGACGACGCGGTTGCACTCCTTGAGCCAGTCGATCGGGAGCGTATCCTCAAGCTCCACGCCGACCATCTCGGAGAAGAGTACCGTCCAGACGCGCGGGACCGCGGTGATCTCGTACCCGCCGCCGCCCGTGGCGATCCATCGCCCGCCACACAGCTCCTTCGAGAGCTCGTCGAGGATGCGTCCCACGGCCTCGTACGTCTCCGTCGTGAGCATGAGGTGGGTGAGCGGATCGAGGTGATGCCCGTCGGCCCCGAGCTGGCTCACGATGAGCTCGGGCTTGAACGCGCGCGCGAGGGGAGGCACGATCTCCTGGAAAGCGTACAGGTACGAGACGTCCCGCGTGTACGGGGGCAGGGGCACGTTCACGCAGAAGCCCTTGCCCGGCCCGCTCCCGATCTCGTCCGTGAAGCCGCTCCCCGGGAACAGATAATGTCCGTCCTCGTGCAACGAGATCGTGAGGACGCGCGGATCCTCGTAGAAGAGCGCCTGGACGCCGTCCGCGTGGTGGGCATCCACGTCCACGTATAGCACGCGCTTCACGCCATGCTTCTCCAGGAGCGACCGGATGCCGACCGCGAGGTCGTTGAAGATGCAGAACCCGGAGGCCTTGTCCGCCATCGCGTGGTGGAAGCCGCCGCCCAGGCTCATGGCCCGACCGTGCGTCCCGGAGGCGACCTCCTCGCAGGCGCGGAGCGTCGCGCCTGCGTGAAGGGCGGCGGCCTCGTACATGCCCTCGAACACCGGGTTGTCGGCGGTCCCCAGGCCGTGCTCGTAGGAGACCCCCTTCGGATGGACGCTGAGATCCTTGACCATGGACAGGTAGTCCGCCGTGTGGACGCGGCGGAGCGCCTCCTCGTCCGCCGGCGTGGGCGTGAGGGTCTCCGCCACGGTCGGTTTCAGGAGGCCGTAGGCGGCGATCAGATCCCTCGCGAGCTGGATGCGCACCTCGCGGAGCGCATGCTCGCCTCCGAAGTCGTACTTGAGGAAGTCGTCGTGATAAAGGAGGGCCACCTTCACGGAATCCGAAAGGCCGTGAGAGAGCTTAAGCGTGCCCGCGTCCCTTACACACCGAATGCCGAACGCACCTCCCCTCCCAGCGCCCAAGGAGGAATCCCGTTCGAGGCGCAGCCTCCCTATTTACATCTGATTCCATGGATTAAAATAGGCTAGAGCAGCCAACCGCCGGTGACGCCGATCACGTCGCCCGTGACGAACGCCGCCTCCTCGGACACGAGGAAGAGGACCGCGGCCGCGACGTCCGAACCGGTGCCCGGCCTCCCCACCGCCGTGTCTTTGCCTTTGAGCCGCCGAGCCGCCTCGGCCGTGAGCTCGGGATCCTCAATCACGCCGGGCGATACCACGTTCACCGTGATCCCGTCCTTCCCCACCTCGCGGGCGAGGGACTTGGAGAAGGCGACGATCCCCGCCTTCGCCGCGTAGAAGGCGGACATCTTGGCGGAGCCGTGGGCCCGGTAGGCGCCCGCCGCGCCGAGGTTCACGATACGACCCCAGCGATTCCTGCGCATGTACCGGACCGCCGTGCGCGAGCAGACGTAGGTGGCCGTGAGGTTCGAATCGACCACGCGCCGCCATGTCGTCAGGTCTGTCTCTTCCACGGACCGCACGACCCACTCGCCCACGTTGTTCACGAGGATGTCGAGGCGGCCGAATTCTCCGGCCGCGGTTTCCACGACCTTTCGGGCGTCCCCGGGCCTCGTGAGGTCCGCGCGCACCGAGAAGGAGCGATGGCCCTGGTCTTGGATGGCCTTGACGACCTTGCGGGCTTCCGCGGCCCTCGTGCGATAGGTAATCGCCACGTCCGCACCGGCCTCGGCCAGGGCGAGGGCGATCACCTTGCCCATCCGGCGCGATCCGCCGGTAACAAGGGCCGAGCGTCCCCGGAGATTCATCCCTCACCCCCGCTTGCGGTAGAACTCCGTGTACCCGCACTCCTCGTAGACATAGGCGGAGAACTGGGATACGACGGTGAAGGCGTCCGCGAACACGTCGCCCACGGACAGAGGCCCGCCCCCGGCGCGCAGACTCGCGTAGGCACGAATCACCGCGCTCTGGCACTTCGGGCAGCGACCCGTAGCGCGCATGAAGGCCGCGTAGGGCGATGGGACGGATAACAGTTCCTCGGGGGAACAGCCTCCGAGTTCACCACAACCGAGGAAAGCGTCCGCTCTCACGCACAGGATCCTGGAAAACAGAACGGCAAGAAAAATGGGGGTCCGCCCGCACGGCGGGCGGATTGGAGGAGGGTGAGCGTCAGTAGGTCCCGGGCAGGGTCGGTCGGCACCCCGGCTTGGGGGCGGGAACCGGCCGCAGCACGCGGATCAACGTGGGCAGGATCAGGGGAGACATTCGGTCACCTCGGTTGTCATGGTCTATCGATTCATCGAGGGGTGCTGGACGACCTCGATTCCCCAGAGGATGAACCCCGGCTGGTCCCGGAGGGGCTTCGATGCCGCCTTCTTGAAGAGCTTCATGATTTCACCTTATTGTATCGTTTCGATGTTATCGAATCAACCCATGGGTACGGTTGTATTTAAGTATATCGACATCGTTTACGCGCTTTGACATTATCGAACAGGTGCGGCAATGCCCGACGACGACAGCAAGCCTCCGGACGAACGCCCGGTGACCGTCACCGTCGACCAGCTCAAGGTGTTGAGCGATCCCTCCCGCCTCCGCATGCTCACCCTGCTCATGGAGCGGGACATGAGCATCAGCGGGATCGCGAAGGCCCTCGAGCTGACCCCGGCCACGGTCCATCACCACGTCACCCAGCTCCTCCAGGCGAAGCTCATCGGGCCCACGAAGAGCGAGATCCGCGGGAACCTCGTGGAGAAGTACTACCGCATCCCCGCCACGGCCATCGACTCGAGCGCGATTTGGGACCAGCTGAGCGATGCGGACAAAGTGAACTACCGCCTCGCGGTCCTCGGCATGCTCAAGGGCCTCGTGAACGAGGCGATCAAGCGCATCCAGGCCAGGGGGACGGTCGACTTCGAGGTCGGGCGGCTCTACTTCTATCACGTGCCCTGGCGCAAGGACACGGTCCAGCAGATCATGGAGATCTTCGAAGATGCCAAGCGGAAGCTCGAGCGCCTCGAGGCGAAGGCCCGCGCCCAGGGCGAGACCACGGACGAGGTCATGGCCCTCCTGACCACGCTGCCCGTGTGACGTCCGCCCGGCTCAGGCGTAGTCGCCGCGGATCAGCTTACGGACGTACGGGGAGAGGACCTTGGCGACGTCCATGTCGCCGTCCCAGTCCTCGAGCTGGTCCCAGTGGTGGTCCTCCATGTCCTGGACCGCCTTCCGAATCTGGACCGTCATCGATTCGATGTCTCCGCCGGTCACCGTGGCGGCGAGGATGAGGTACTTCCCGCGGCCGATGAGGATGTGCATCTGGCCCACGGTCATCTCGTTGAGCTCCTCGCCCTCCTCGCCATGGAAGGAGTCCTTCACGAACTGCTGGACCGCGGTGAGCATGCCGCTCAGGATGTCCATGTCGATGTCCGGCCGGAGGCGGCGCGTCTCGTGCTTGATCAGGACCCCGTCTCGACTGTAGAGGAGGAAGACGTCGTCGATGGCGGCTTGGGTCGCGGCCCCGGAAGTCGGTGGCGCGGGCTTCGATGCGGACGCCGCCGCGCCCTCCTCGCCCGCCCCGCGACGGCGAAGCAGGAAGAGGACCACCCCGCCGATCACGGCCGCGGCGATGAGGAAGATTGGCCACAGGTCGCCGACAGAGAAGCCCGCGGCTACGGAGAACTGGTTGCTCGTCGGCTGGTTCACGGAGTTCCCCGCAAAGTCCCGCGCGCTGGAGTCGATGTAGTACGTGTACGCCTGCCCGGACTGCAGGGGCCGCGCGGGCTGCCACGTCATCAGCGTGCCGTCCGAACTCCAGGAGATGGAGCCGTCCATCCCCGGGGTGATGGAGAAGGCGAGCTGCACGGAGGTCTCGTTCATGGGCTCGCTGAAGCGAACGATGAGGACGGGCGTCGCGTTCACGCCCGCGCCGGAAGGGGCGGTGGAGACCACGTAGGGGCGCGTGACGTCCACGATCGTCCACGTGTCATTCGCGGACCCCTTCGCCTCGGCGTTCCCCGCGTAATCCCGGGCGAGGGAGCGGAACGCGTAGCGGTGGCCGTCGGTCCCGGAGAAGGTCGCGCCCGTGGACTGGCTGTTCGTGTAGCCGGTCAGGGGCGTCCACGGGCCGCCGTTGTCACTCACCTGGATCGAGTAGGCGGAGATGTCCGTCGTCCCGGGTTTCGGGCCCCAGGAGAGGGGGAAAGTCAGGCTCGTCTCGTAGCGAGGCAGGGTCGCGACCGCGGAGCTCGGCGGGGTCCCGTCCACGAGGGTCCATGTGTCGTTCGCGGACCCCTTGGACTCCCCGTTGCCTGCGTAGTCCGTCGCAAGGGAGCGGAAGGCATAGCGACGGCCATCCTGGCCGCTGTAGCTCGCCGAAAGGTTCGTGGTCGAGGCGATCCACGGGCTCCAGGCTCCGCCATCCACGCTCACCTGGATCAGGTAGGATGCCACATCCGCGCTGCCGACTTGCGGGCCCCAAGAGACGAGGAAGGTGACGTTCGTCTCGTAGGTCGGCAGGGCGGAGACCTGGGAGGCGGGCGGGATCGTGTCGACGACCGTCCACGTGTCGTTCGTGGCAGGCGGCGTCTCCCGGTTCCCCGCGCGGTCCCAGGCAATGGAGCGGAAGGCGTAGACACCTTGGCCCGTGGCGGTGAAGACCGCGGATGTGGCGGTCGTGTCGCCCAACCACGTGACCCATCCCGCGCCCGCGTCGTACTGAATCTGGTAGGTCAGGATGTCGGTGATACCGGCATCGGGGGCCCAGCTCACGGGGAAGGCCACCGTGGTCTCGTAAGCGGGCAGGGCGTTGATGTGGGAGCCCGGCGCGGAGGTGTCGAGGATCGTCCAGGTGTTGTTACCGGCGGGGGCCGCCTGCACGTTGCCCGCCTTGTCCGTCGCGATCGTATAGAATTCGTAGGTGCCGTCGGTCCCGGCGGTGAAGCTGAAGCTGCCTACGCCGGAGACGTTCACGGTCCCGTACTTCGTCCAGGCGCCGCCATCGGAACGGAAGTAGAGGCTCACGTTCTGCACGCCCGTCCCGTTGCCGTCGCCGTAGGTGAAGCCCACCGGGAAGGTGCGGGCGTTCTCGTAGGGGGGAAGGGCGGTCGCAGACGACGACGGCGAAAGTCCGTCCACCATCCCGAAGGACTCCGTGTGGCTCGCGGACATGTTCACGAGCCGCGGGTCGTTCCAGAACGCGTAGGACCCGTAGGTCACCGTGACGGTCGTCGCGTTGTCGGTGATGTTCGTCTTGGAGTCGATGTAGACGCGGTCCGTCACGAGGAGCCATTGGGCCTGGCCGCTCGGGCTGACAAAGTCCCAGACCGTGTTCGCGTCGTCCTTGATCTGGATCCTCGTGCCGTTGACGAAGGTGAGGTTGTTCGGCCAGAAGATGGTCAGCGCGAGGAAGTTGCGGACGGTGAGGTTGCCCGCAGATTCGACCGCGAGCTTCGTCGTGGAGAATGGCGTGTTGACCGTGGTGGCCTCCGTGTAGTTGTCCACGTAGATGTCCACGTCCCCCACGCCCAACAGGGTGGCGTTCGTGACCGTGAGTTGGGTCCGGATGGTGACGTTCCCGATGGCATAGACGCCCACGCCGTAGCTGGCGGGGGTCCCGGAGCCTGCACCCGGAGAGCCTTTCGTGACCGTCTGGATGACGTCCGAGGTCGAGGTACCGCTGGGGATCAGGGCGACGACGAGCGCCGAACCGTCTCCCCCTCGGCCTGCG
>JBBSVS010000089.1:0-28200 GCA_038046665.1 Thermoplasmatota archaeon | reverse complement strand
GGGCCTTCGCGGCCCCGCCGACGTTTTCTATTTCCGCCGGGGAGCGCGGGCTTCGCCCTCCGGCGGCTCGGATTTCCAGATGGGCACGACCCGCTTGACCTCGTCCATCGCCCAGGCGCAGGCCTCGAAGGCCTCGCGTCGGTGGGCCGCGGCGCAAGCGATCGCCACGGAGTCCCCGCCGACGGACACGCGGCCGAGGCGGTGGACGATGGACATCTCCAGGATCCCGAACTTCGACCGCGCGCGGTCGACGAGCTCCGCGAGGACCTTGCGGGCCATGGGCAGGTAGACCTCGTAGTCCAAGGAGGCCACGCCGGGATCCGCGCGGACGGTGCCGAGGAACAGGACGACCGCACCGGCGTCGTCGCGGCGCACCGAGTCGAGGACCGCGCCCACGTCGATCCGCTTCCGCGTGATCTCGATCATGCCGCGCCTCCGCTCACCGGGGGCATGAGGGCGATCTCGTCCCCGTCATGGAGGACCTCGTCGGGCGGCGCGAAGGAGTGGTTCACCGCAAGGAGCATCGTCTCCCTGTGGCCCGCGAGGCGCGGATACTTCTGGAAGAGAGCGTCGAGGAAATCGCCCAGCCGTTCGCCTTACTTCGCGGTCCACGCGAACTCCTTGGACCCGGCGATCTCGCCATAGGTGGCGAAGAGCTTCACGCGCAGGCGCATCCGGGGAGACCAACCCGCGGGCACGATATGGGCTTTGTGGCCTCACGGGAGCATCGCGCGGGCGAGGATCTCCGAGCGCCTGTGCCGGAGCTCCACGCTCACCCGGTCGAAGTAGGCGCCGATCGCCTCGGCGAGGCGCTGCCGGACGGCCTCGGACCGCGCGGAGCCCATGTACTGATACACCTGGGCCCGCCGGCCGCCGCGCTCCTCGTAGTGCCAGAAGTAGAGGTAGGGCCTGCCTCGGATCGCCTTCGTGGTGACGCCACAGCCGACCTGCACGCCATCGGCATCCCGTTAACCTTACTTAAGGTTAACGCGTGGGTGGGCGGACCCGGCCGGACCCCCACCCCTCCACTTCCACTGGAATCCTTTATGGGGTGGTGGGGCCTTAGACGAGGCGTTGGACGTCCTCCTGGTCTCCCTGTCCGAGGATGTGAAGGAGATCACCGCCCTCCTCGAGTCCGCCGGGCACCGCATCGTCGATCGGATGATCCAGAGGCGGGACCGCCCGGAACCGCGGCTCTTCGTCGGGCGCGGGAAGCTCGACGAGATCCGGGAGCGCGTCGAGCGGGGTGACGTGGACGTGGTCGTGTTCAACGGCGGGCTGCGGCCCACGATGCACCACCATCTCGAACGGGAGCTCGGAGTGGAGTGCTACGATCGGCTGCGCGTGCTGCTCGAGCTCTTCGCGCAGCGGGCCACGACGCGGGACGCGAAGCTACAGGTCGAGCTCGCCCTGTTGCAATACGAGATCCCGCTCCTCCGGGAATGGATTCACGAGGCGGACCTCGGCGAGCGGCCGGGTTTCATGGCCGGCGGCGAGCAGCGCGTCGACGCGTACTACGAGACCGTGAAGCGGAGGCTCAAGAAGATCCGCGACGACCTCGACACGATCCGGAGGGAGAGGGATGTCCGGCGGCAGCTGCGGAAGGAGCGGGGCTACCACCTCGTCGCCCTCGCGGGCTATGCGAACGCGGGCAAATCCTCCCTCCTCAACGTCCTCGCGGGCGAACACGTCCTCGTGGACGAACGCATGTTCTCCACCCTCTCCACCACCACCCGCAACCTCCTCGGGACGCGGAAGCGGATCCTACTCACGGACACGATCGGGTTCGTCGACGCGGTGCCCTTCTGGATGATCGAGGCGTTCCACGCGACCCTCGAGGAGATCTTAGAGGCGGACCTGGTCGTCCTCCTCGTCGAGGCCTCCGACCCCGAGGAGGAGATCCGCCGGAAGGTGCGCCTCGCCGCCCGGACTCTCCTGCCGAAAGTCTCCGTGGACAACGTCCTCCCCGTCCTCACGAAGGCCGACCTCCTCTCCGAGGAGGAGCTCGAGTCCAAGGGTCAGGTCCTCGCGGAATCCGAATTCCATCGGAGGCCCATGGCCCTCTCCGTGACGACCCGTCGTGGCCTCGACGCCCTGCGCGACGCGATCCTCGCGACCTTCGCCTATCCCCTCGAGGTCCACCTGATCCTCCCGCAGGGACCGGAGAGCGAGGCGAGGCTCCACTGGCTCCACGAGCATGCGGACGTCCTATCCGTCGTCCATGGCCCCGAACGCATCGAGGCCGTGGTCCGATGCCGCGTCCAAGATCGCGCGACCGTGGAGGCCCTCGGTTCCGTAGCGCTGCTGAGAAACCTTGGGTGAGGGGGCGGGCCTCAGCCCTTGATGTGGAATTCCTTCTTCTTCGTGTGGTACCGCTTCTCGTAGGCGGAGGGCAGGTGGTAGTAGGCGAGCTCCTCGATCCGCCTCTGGTTCTTCACGAAGACCTCCTTGGAGTTCGTGGACACGAGGCGGTCGAACTCCCGTTCCTTGCGGATCGTGTCGATGAAGTAGTACCCACCGCCGATCAGGGCGAGGAACCCGAGGAAGGTCACCCATATCATCCAGTTCCCGATCGCGCGGTTCACGGACATGAGCCACTCCGGGGTCTGGGAAGGGAGAAGGTAGTTGGTGATGGCGAGGACCATGCTCAGGATGCCCAGGCCGAAGACGAGTGTGCTGAGCTCATAGCGCAAATCGCGGAAGAGGCCCATGCTCGGCCGGCTATCCTCGCGTGCGTCATAAGCTTTGCCCGGCGAGCAAGGATTCAATGCCCTCCGCTCCTTGTTCCCGCTGCCCATGGCCCTTCACACGCCCCTCTACGACTGGCACGTGGCCGCCGGCGCGCGGCTCATCGAGTTCGGCGGGTGGGAGATGCCCCTGCAGTACTCCGGAATCGTCGAGGAGCACCTCACCGTGCGCAAGGCCGTCGGCCTGTTCGACGTGAGCCACATGGGCAAGCTCCTCGTCGACGGTCCGTCGTCCCACGACTTCCTCGATCGGCTGAGCGTGAACGACGTCTCGACGCAACCGGGAAGGGCACGGTACACGCAGCTCCTGCGCGAGGATGCGACGATCATCGACGACGTGATCGTCACGTGCCTCTCGCCTTCGCGGTACTTCGTGGTCTGCAACGCAGGTCCCCGGCCCGCGGTCCTCGCCTGGCTCGAGGCCCACCGGCCGGCCGGCGTTCGGATCCAGGACCTGACACGGACCCACCTCTGTCTGGCCCTGCAGGGTCCGCGGGCCCCCGAGCTTCTCCAACGCTTCACCCCCTTGGACCTCGCAGTCCTCAAGCCGTTCTGGGGTGCCCGCGTCGATTTCTACTCGCCGCCGAGGGGTGCCCCCGGGACGGGCGTTCCAGTGGAAGTGGAGGGGTGGGGGTCGAGTCTCCAGGATTCCTTGATGGCGGCCGCAGCGGAGGTACCCGGGACCGCCGTTTCCGATGGACCGGGTTTCTTTATCACCCGGACGGGTTACACCGGCGAACAAGGCTTCGAGCTCTTTCCACCCGAAGGACCGGGACGTCGCGTGTGGGCGGCTTTGCTGGCGGAAGGGGCCGACCTCGGAATCCGTCCCATCGGCCTCGGGGCCCGGGACACGCTTCGCCTGGAGAAGGGCTACCTCCTGTCGGGCCAGGACTTCGACGGGCGGCAGACCCCCCTCGAGGTGAACTCGGCCTGGGTCGTGAAGTGGGGCCGTCCGTTCCTCGGACACGAGGCCCTCGAGGCGCAGCGAGGCCGCGACGACTACCCGCGGCTCGTCGGGCTGCGGATGGCGGACAAAGGGATCCCCCGTCACGGTTGCCGCGTCCTCACGGAAGGCGCGGTTGTGGGCACGGTCACGAGCGGGACGATGTCCCCCTCCCTCCGCGTGGGGATCGCGCTCGCCTCGGTGGACCGCGCGCACACGTCGCCGGATGCGCGCCTTGATGTGGACATCCGCGGCACGCCTCATCCTGCGAGAATCGTGCGTCCACCCTTCCTCTGACCGCGTTTCTATGGAGGGAACCGAACGTTTCGGATGTCCTGAATTTGAGCCGGGACCGAGTATTTTATAGCCGACCCGTGATGTGGTAACAGATATGGTAACCAATGCCGTCCCACGCGGTAACAAAGGTGATTCAAAAAGAACTATACCCCCGCCCTCCGTTCGCCGCGCTCACCCCCAGGGATGGTCGTCCACGACTTGGTTGTGCAGCATCCAAGCCCCTGTGGAGAGGGTCTTTCCATGGAACACATGAACGTCGAGTCCAAGGGCATCGACATTCTCGCGCGTGAGCCCGATCCCCAGCTATCCGAGAACGCCCTCCGCGTGCTCGAGAAGCGCTACCTCAAGCGGAACGACAAGAACAAGGTCATCGAGACGCCCAAGGAGCTCTTCACCCGCGTGGCCTGGAACCTGGCCCAGGCCGAGCGCTCCTACGGCGGGGACGAAGCCCGCGTCGAGGAGGCCGCGAAGCGGTTCTACCGCCTCATGTCCAACCTGGATTTCCTGCCGAACAGTCCCACGCTGATGAACGCGGGCCTCGACCTGCAGCAGCTCTCAGCTTGTTTTGTCCTCCCGGTGGACGATAGCCTCGTCGGGATCTTCGACGCGCTGAAGCAGCAGGCCCTGATCCATCAAAGTGGCGGAGGAACTGGTTTTAGCTTCTCCCGCCTCCGCCCGAAGGGCGACTTCGTCAAGTCGACGATGGGCGTGGCCTCCGGGCCCGTCTCCTTCATGAAGATTTTCGACGCGTCCACGCAGACTGTGAAACAAGGCGGCAGGAGGCGGGGTGCTAACATGGGGATCCTGCGAATCGATCACCCGGACATCCTCGAGTTCATCACCTGCAAGGACCGGACCTCCGAGATCACGAACTTCAACATCTCCGTCGCGGTGACGGACAAGTTCATGGAGGCCGTCAAGGCGGGGACCTCCTACGACCTCGTGAATCCCCGCAATCATCAGGTCGTCAAGCAGCTCGACGCCCGCGACGTCTTCGACAAGATCGCCTACCAGGCGTGGAAGAACGGCGAGCCGGGCCTCTTCTTCATCGATGAGACGAACCGCCGGCAGCCGACGCCCCACGTGGGACTCATGGAGGCCACGAACCCATGCGTGACCGGGGATACGCTCGTGGCGACGGCCGAAGGGCTCGTCCCGATTCGGGAACTCGCGAATCGAGGCCCGGCCGATCTCGTTTCTGACGTGCGGTCGGTGGGAAATGGCCGAAGCTTGCTAACCCTCGGTGTTCTCCAGACGAAGGCCGTGCGGGCGTGGAAGACTGGGGTCAAGCCCGTGTGCCGACTCGTCACCCACTCAGGTTACTCCGTGCGGGCGACCGCGGACCACCGCTTCCTGACTCCGGAGGGGTGGCGCCGACTGGACTCCTTGGAGGTCGGCGATCGAGTGTTGATTCAGTCCGGAGCCTGCGATTTCTCCGCGAATGACATGCTTCCGTTTCGCATGAAGGACGCGGTCCGCGGCGCCAACGGGCGTTTGTATCAGTTCGGTTTCCCAATCCGTTGGTCCGAGGACCTCGGTTTCGCCCTCGGTTGGCTCCTTGGCGATGGGTGGCTTCGCGCCGGGGACCGAAACTGCCGCGTCGGTTTCACCTTCGCGCCTTCCGAAAGGGCTGCGATGGAGAGGGTCGAGCGCTTCATGGCCGCCATCGTGGGCCGACGGATTCGCCCGGTGCGTCGGGAGAACGGGGTCTACCACCTGTCGTTCCACTCTAAGTACGTCGTGGAGTTCTTCCAGCGCTTGGGCGTCGATGCTTGGCAAGGCCACGACAAGCGCGTGCCCCAGTCCGTTCTCCGCGCGCCGCTTCCCGCGGTGGTTGGATTCCTCCAGGGGCTCTTCGGCTCCGACGGTACGGAGAACTTCGTCCGCGGATCGAATGCTTATGTGCGGCTGACGTCGACCTCGAGGGGCTTGCTCGACGATGTGCAGAAGCTCCTGGGAGCCCTTGGAGTGCGATCCACCATTTACCTTCGTACGAAGGCATCTCCGCGGGTGTTCTACTACGTTACCGTCAAGGGAGAGCCTCGTGAGTATCGGTCGCAGCGAGAACTGTTCGAGTTGAATGTGTCCCGGGACAACGTGCTCCGCTTGCTCGAATTCCTCGGGGACGTCGTCGCGCCCGAAATGCAGGAAAAGCTGCGCGGGCATTCCTACTACCGCGAGACATTCGAGGATTCGGTCGCCGCGATTGAACCCGCGGCCATGGAGGACGTGTACGATCTCGAAGAGCCCGTAACCCACTCCTATGTCGGTAATTGTCTAGTAATGCACAATTGTGGCGAACAGCCGCTTTTGCCCTACGAGTCCTGCAACCTCGGCTCGATCAACCTCGAGCGGCACATGGTCCGTACCAAGGCGGGCAAGTACGACGTGGACTGGAATAAGCTCGAGTCCTCGATCCGCAGCTGCGTCCACATACTGGACAACGTCATCGACATGAATGCCTACCCGGTCAAGGAGATCGAGGAGATGACAAAGGCCACGCGGAAGATCGGCCTCGGCGTCATGGGCTTCGCCCGCATGCTCTTCATGCTCGAGGTCCCCTACGACAGCCCGGAGGGCGTGGAGGCGGGCCGCAAGGTGATGAAGTTCATCCACGACATCGGCTACGACGAGAGCCAGAAGCTCGCGGTCACACGGGGCGTGTACCCCGCATGGGAGGGCAGCCGGCACTGGGAGGCGGGGCTCAAGATGCGCAACTCCTACGTGACCACGGTCGCGCCGACGGGTACGCTGTCGATGATCGCGGACACGTCCGGCGGCTGCGAGCCCGAGTTCAGCCTGATCTGGTACAAGCGCGTCATGGACGGCGAGGAGCTCCCCTACTTCCTCGAGTTCTTCGAGGAGGTCGCCCGGCGGGAGGGCTTCTGGCGGGAGGACCTCGTCCAGAGGATCCTCGAGAACCACGGGTCCCCGCGCGGCCTGCCGGAGGTCCCGGAGAAGTGGCAGAAGGTCTTCGCCACGGCCCACGACATCGGCTCGGAGTGGCACGTGCGCATGCAGGCCGCCTTCCAGGACCACACGGACAGCGCCGTCTCGAAGACGATCAACCTGCCGCGCGAGGCCACCGTGGAGGATGTGAAGAAGGCGTACTTCCTCGCCCACGAGCTGCACTGCAAGGGCATCACCGTGTACCGCGACGGCTCCCGCGAGGACCAGGTCATGAACATCGGCGTGTCGGATCAGGAGAAGCCCAAGCAGGTCACCGTCCAGGTTCCCCTGGAACCGGTCGCCGTGCGCCCCCGGGCCCGCCCGGACGTGATTACGGGCCGCACGCAGAAGATTCTCACGGGCTACGGCGCGCTCTACGTGACGATCAACGAGGACGACAGGGGCCTGTTCGAGGTCTTCGCCCAGATCGGCCGCGGCGGCGGGTACACCGCGTCCTTCACGGAGGGCATCGCCCGCCTCGTCTCCCTGTGCCTCCGGTCCGGCGTGCCCGTGGACGAGATCATCGACCAGCTCGAGGGGATCCGCAGCCCGCGCATCGCCGTGGACCATGGCGAGCGCGTCTACTCGATCCCCGACGCGGTCGCGAAGGCGGTCAAGCGGCACATCGGGATGCAGAAGTCCGGCGTCGTCCCGCCCGTGGAGACCTTCGACGAGCTCGGCGGTGCCGTGGAGACGGACGTGGAGCTGGAGAAGGAGTCCCGGTCCGCGGAAGAGATGCTCAAGAAGGGCCTTAACCCCGAGTGCCCCGAGTGCGGCAAGCACCTGATTTACGAAGAGGGCTGCGTGAAGTGCCACTCCTGCGGGTACTCCGAGTGCTGAGCCTCCCGCCCGAGGGGGTCGAAAGACCCAAGCCCTCCGCCGCCTAGGGGGACGGCCATGGCCACGGTCCTGTTCAGCTGCCCCATGGACGTGGAGCGCCGCGCCGTGCTCGTGTCCCGGGCGAAGGGTGCGTTCGACGCGGTGATCCTGGAGGATCGGCCCGAGGACCACCGGGACGAGGCCTGGTCCCAGGCCGATGTCCTCGTGTGTTCGGGGTTCGGCGCGGAGATCCCGGAGGATGTGGCCGCGAAGGCGCCGAGGCTCAAGATGATCCAGGCCCTCGTGGCCGGTGTGGACCATCTTCCCTACGACCGCATCCCGCCCTCCGTCCTCGTGTGCGGTAACGCGGGGGCCTACAACACGAGCGTCGCGGAGCACGCGATGGCCCTCCTCCTCGCGGGCACGAAGGACGTGCCCCGCCGGACGGACGAGATCCGGCGCGGGACCTTCGACCAGGAGGTCATGAACAAGGCCCTCGCCGGCTCGACCGTCGTCGTGGCGGGCATGGGCGGAGTCGGCTCCGAGGTCGCGCGCCTCTGCAAGGCCTTCCGCGCGAAGGTCATCGGCCTCACCCGGTCCGGCATGGTCGTCCCGCCCGCGGACGAGGGGGCCACCTTGGACGATCTCCTGCGGGTCGCGCCGCGCGCCGACGCCCTCGTGATCGCCCTGCCCCTGACGGCGGAGACGGAGGGTCTCGTCGACCGCACGATCCTCGGCGCGATGAAGGAAGATGCGGTCCTGGTGAACATCGCCCGCGGGAGAATCGTCGTCGAGGACGACCTATATGACCACCTCAAGGCCCACCCGAACTTCCGCGCGGCCCTGGACGTATGGTGGTCCTATCCGCGGGGCAGGATCGGGCGGCCGTTTCACAGGCCCTTCCACGAGCTGCCCAACGTGGTCATGACGCCGCACATCGCCTTCGCGATCCCGGAGCAGAAGGCGCATTCCATGGAGGCGGCCCTGGACAACGTGATGCGGTTCCTCCAGGGCGTGACCCCGAGGCACGTGGTGGATGCGACAGAATACCAAGGCCCGCCACGCGACGGCCCCGGAATATGAAGGTGTCGGACCCCCTGACATTACACACTTGCACAAAGGGTTTAAAAGCGAAGGCACCTACTCGCGCCCGCTCCCGATATCGAGGTTCGATACTCGGAGGTGTGTCTATGCCGAAACCGAAGGAATCTTTGAACCCTTTTGTGGTGGCCCGAGAGCAGATCGACCGGGCCGGGAAGAAGCTGAATCTGGACCCAGGGCTCCTGGGGCTCCTCAAGCACCCGAAGCGCGAACTCACGGTGAACTTCCCCGTCAAGATGGATGACGGGAGCGTCAAGGTGTTCACCGGATACCGCGTGCAGTACAACGATGCCCGAGGCCCCTTCAAAGGC
The DNA here is from genome assembly GCA_038046665.1 of Thermoplasmatota archaeon. GTDB lineage: Archaea > Thermoplasmatota > Thermoplasmata > RBG-16-68-12 > RBG-16-68-12 > RBG-16-68-12. The sequence continues at coordinate 19,033 of JBBSVS010000089.1, read as the reverse complement.
GGCATCCGCTACCACTGGAACGTATCCATCGACGAGGTCCGGGCCCTCGCCTGCTGGATGACCTGGAAGTGCGCCGTTATGGACATCCCTTACGGCGGGGCCAAGGGCGGCGTCATCTGCAACCCCAAGGAGATGTCGAAGGGCGAGCTCGAGCGCATGACCCGCCGGTACGCCTCCGAGATCTCGATTATCATCGGGCCCGAGAAGGACATCCCCGCACCGGACGTCTACACGGACAGCCAGACGATGGCCTGGATCATGGACACGATCTCCATGCACAAAGGCTTCGCCGTCCCTGGCGTCGTCACGGGCAAGCCGGTCCCGATCGGCGGTTCCCTCGGCCGCGACGAGGCAACCTCCCGCGGGCTCATGTACGCGACCCGCGAGGCCTGCAAGCGGATCAGGCTCAACGTGAAGGGTGCGACCGTGGCCGTCCAGGGCTTCGGGAACGTAGGGCACCACTACGCCCGCCTGATGCAGGACGAGCTCGGCGCCAAGATCGTCGCCGTCTCGGACAGCAAGGGCGGTATCTACAGCGAGAAGGGCTTCGACCCCAAGGAGGTCCTCGCCTACAAGGAGAAGACCGGGTCCGTCGTCGGCTTCCCCGGCACCAAGAAGATCACCAACGAGGAGCTCCTCGAACTCCAGGTCGACATCCTCGGGCCCTGTGCCCTCGAGGGCGCCATCACGTCGGAGAACGCGCCCCGCATCAAGGCCAAGGTCAGCGCGGAGGGCGCGAACGGCCCGACGACCCCCGAGGCGGACGACATCCTCTACAAGAAGGGCGTCTTCGTGATCCCGGACATCCTCGCCAACGGCGGCGGCGTGACCGTGTCGTACTTCGAGTGGGTCCAGGACCTTGCGAACTTCTTCTGGACGAAGTCCGATGTCGACGCCAAGCTCGAGGGCGTCATGGTCCGGGCCTTCGACGCGGTCTGGAAGATGCACGAGGAGAAGAAGATCGACATGCGCCAGGCGGCCTACATGGTCGCGATCAACCGCGTCGCGGAAGCGTACAAGTGGCGCGGCATCTACCCGTAGGACCTTGAGCCCGGGGCCCGCGGGCCCCTTTCCTTCCTTTTCGCGGTCGAAGGCCCACGCGGGTATCCGGCCGAGACGACGCAACCATTATAGGCGCCTTTTCCCGTACGTGCGACCATGGAGGAGAAGCGAAGTACATGGGTCGTTCGGTTCATGGGGGTGACGTTCATCCTCGGCGGCATCGCGTGGTTGATCATCACGCTCCTCGTCCTGGGGAACGTCCTCGCGGGTCTTGAGCCGCCGAACTACGCCCTCGGCCCGGCGTCTTCGCGCATCGTCGCCGGCGGCGGTGCAGGGATGTGGTTCGTCATGGGCATCCTGTCGTACCTCATCGTCGGAATCGCGGGCCTCGGGTTGAGCGCCCTGTTTTTCCAACATCTCGAGGCGAGCCTAGGGGCGCCCCTGAGCGGATGGCGAAACGCGGCCGCGTGGATCCACCTGCTCCTAGGCGGCATCGGAGCCGCCGCGGCGTCCCTCCTGATGACCTACGGCGGCTACCAAGCAGGCATCGCGGCGTTGGACCCGAAGTACGGGGGCGGCGGCCAGACCGGTCTCTGGATTCATACGAACGTCCTGGGGCCCCTCGTCGTCCCGATTGCGGCTTTGATGGGCGTCGCCCTCGTCGGCTACTTAATCGGCGGCCTGGGAATCGTTACCGCCTGGTGGACCGCGCGGAAGGCGTGATGGATAGCGGCGGCGGCCGCGAGTCCTTACGCGCGCGACACGATTAAATAGAGTCCTCCCGTACGCACGCCCGCCATGGCGCTCAACATCGTCGTCTGCCTGAAGCAGATCCCCAACCCCGACCTTCAATTCCAGGTCGCGCCGGACGGCCTCGACATCAAGCGGGACGGGCTCAACTACAAGATCAACGGCTCCGACGAGTACGCCCTCGAGGAGGCCGTGCGCCTCAAGGAGAAGAACGGGGGGCGGGTCGTCGCGATCACCATCGGCGCGAAGCGCGCGGAGTCCATGCTGCGGGAAGCCCTCGCGAAAGGCGCCGACGAGGCGGTGCGCGTGGCCTACGACGACCCCGCGGCCTTCGACGTGGGCAAGGTCGCGCGGATTCTCGCGGCCGCGGTCAAGACGATCCCCCACGACCTCGTGCTCACGGGCGTGCAGTCGGACGACTACAGCAACTCTGCGACGGGCGGTCTCGTCGCGGGCCTGCTCGGCCTGCCCCATGTGAGCGTCGTCACGAAGGTCCAGGTCCAGGGCGCCACCCTCGAGGCCTGGAGCGAGCTCGAGGGCGGGCTCCAGCGCAAGTACTCCGTGGGTCTGCCGGCCCTCCTCTCCATCCAGTTCGGCGCGAACATCCCGCGGTACGCGCCGCTCCCGGCGATCATGAGGGCGGCCCGCGTGCCCATCAAGGAGATCGCGCCCGCGGCCCTCGGCTTCGCGTCGTGGGAAGCCGTCGCCCTGCCGTACACGTTCGCGGTGCGCGGCCTGGCCCCGCCCGGGGCGCAGGACCACGCGGAGATGATCTCAGGTTCCCTCGAGGAGCAGGCGAAGACGCTCGCCCGGTTGCTGCGCGAGAAAGGCTTCGTGAGGAGGTGATGCCGTGGGCCACGACATCCTCATCCTGGCGGAGCACCTCGAGGGGAAACTGGCCCCGTCCACGTTCGAGCTCGTCGCGAAAGGTCGGGAGCTGGCCGCGCAGTCGGGGGGTGTCCTCAAGGCCGCGCTCCTGGGCCACAACGCCGGCAGCTTGGCCCAGGGTTTGGCGGGGTACGGCCTCGAGGTCCTCCTTGTGGACGACCCCGCCCTCGCGGAGTACACGGACGGCGGGTACGAGCAGACGGCAGTCGCCCTCCTGGAGGGCCACGCACCGCGCGTCCTCCTTGTGGCCCACACAGCCCAAGGCTACGACGTGGCCCCCGGGATTGCGGGTCTCGCGAACCTCCCCCTCGTCACGAACGCGGTGGACATCCGCCTCGAAGGCGACAAGCTCGTCGCGACGCGCCGCCTCCTCAACGAGAAGATCCAGGGTGAATTCGATATCGCCTCGGACAAGACCTTCGTGGTCACCCTGCGGCCGGGGACCGTGAAGCCCGCCGAGCCCGCTCCGGGGGGCGCGGTCAACCGCGTCCCCGCGTCCGTCGACGCGTCGAAGGTGCGCACGAAATGCCTCGGCCTCGAGCGCCCCCAGGTCTCCGACATCGACCTCGCCTCCGCGGACGTGATCGTGTCCGCAGGACGCGGCATCCAGAAGAAGGAGAACCTCCCGCTCATCGAGGAGCTTGCGAAGCTCCTCGGCGGCGTCGTCGGCGCGTCCCGGCCCCTCACGGACATGGAGTGGCTGCCCAAGACGCGGCAGGTCGGCCAGAGCGGGAAGACCGTGCGGCCGAAGCTTTACGTGGCCTGCGGGATCAGCGGCGCGATGCAACACGTGGCGGGCATGAAGGACTCCGGTCTCATCGTGGCGATCAACACGGACTCGACCGCGCCCATCTTCGAGGTCGCCCACATTGGCGTGGTGGCCAACGTGCTGCAGCTCCTGCCCGCAGTGATCAAGGAGCTCAAGGCCTGAAGCCGTCCTGACCGCGTAATCCGACTCGACCAGAGACCCCGTAGCTTTCATCTAGGCGCGCGTCCCATGCCGGCCCGTGGCCCAGCCTCCCCCTTTCAATCCGCCCCCTCCCTATCGACCCTACGGCCCCGCCTACGGGTGGGGCCCCCAGTCCCCGCCCCTGGCCCTCCTCGGCTTCGGCGTCTTCATGGTCATGTTCGTCCTCGTGATGATCTTCATCTTCACGGGCATGGCAGGCATGGGCTTCGGGACGCCCTTCGATCTCTTCCCCTTCTGCGGCATCTTCGTCTTCGTGGTCATCCTCATTGCGGTCCTCGCCGTGGCCGGCATAGGCGGCTACCGGTCCACGATCCCGCCGCCCCCACCGATCCAGCAGCCCATGGTCCCCGCGGGCGTGCAGGGCCCCGTCGCCCTGAACTGCCCGAACTGCGGCGCGCCGCCCCAGGGCGTGGACCGCTTCGGCGTGGCCACGTGTTCCTACTGCAACACGCGGTACCTCGTGCGGTGACGTCCATGGCCTCAGGCGGGTGAGAGCGCGCCTCGGTCGATCTCGGTCGAACTGCCGCGCAACGTCTACTACACCGGTGAGGTCGTCGAGGGCATTGTGGTCGTCGAGACGACGAAGGAGGTGCCGAGCCGCGGCCTCTACCTGGACTTCCTCGGGCAGGAGGAGACCGTGATCACGCGCGGATCCGGGAAGAACCAGCAGACGTACCGCTCCACCTGGGACTTCGCGGTGTGGCGGCTCCCACTCCAGGGCGAGACGACCGTTCCCGCGGGCATCCATCGATTCCCCTTCCGGTTCCAGATCCCGCCGAACGGCCTGCCGAGCTACACCGGCCGCCATGCGTGGGTGCGATACACGCTCACGGCGCGCCTCGACGTGCCCCTCTGGCTCGACACCGTGTGGAAGGGCGAGCTCTTCGTCTTCTACGATCGAGCGAGCGTGCGCACCTTCTCCCAGCCCGTGCGCTTCCGCTCCGGAGGCGACGGTCCCGAGGTCTACGTCGAGCTGGACGGAGACCGCTTCTTCGCCCGCGAGCTCATTGGCTGCCGGATTACGCTGCTCCGGCTCGGGGATTTCCGTGTGCGCCGCGTGTACGCCCGCCTCGTGGGCGGGGAATGGGCGCAGGCCCAGGGCGTGCAGGAGACGATCATGACCTTCCAGACGCAGGTCGACGTGCCCATGGAGCGCATCCAGGTCGGCGTCCCCTTCGCCTTCGAGATCCCGATTCCCGCGGACGTGCAGTCCGCCTATCGCGGGATGCACTCCTATTACAGCTACGTCCTCCATGTGGGGCTGGACATCGCCTGGGCCACGGACCTCGTCGCGCAGACGCCGATTGTGATCGTTCGATGATGCGGAAGAGACCGTTCTGGTCTCTTGCAATCCACGTTAACCTTGTTTAAGGTTAACGCGCGCAGGCTTTTGCCCCGAAGGGCCTTCTCACCGCGCGGGACCATGGCCCGCCGCAAGCTCCTGAGTGAAGAGGAAATCCGCGCCCGCCTCGGCGAAATCCCGAAATGGACGCGCAAAGGCCGCGCGATCACGCGCACGTGGACGTTCGACGGATTTCCATCCGCGCTCGCGTTCATCAACCGGGTCGGTGCACTCGCCGAAGAGATGAACCACCATCCGGACATCGCCAATTCGTGGGCCACCGTGAGCCTGAGCCTCACGACCCACGACGTCGGCGGGCTCACGGAACGCGACTTCGTCCTCGCGAAGAAAATCGACGCCCTCGGCTGACACGTGAAGCGAGCGGCCTCCGCGCTTCTGCCTCGGTGAGGGCTAGAGGGACTTCTCGAGGATCTCCGCGATATCCTCGCGGGCGATGTCCTCCCGGTTCTTCGTCTTCGCCGCGTCGTCCATCATGATCAAGCAGTACGGGCACGCGGAGGCCACGGCCTTCGCCCCCGTCTCCGCGACGTGGTCGAGGCGGCGGTGGTTGACCTTCTCGCCGACCTTCTCCTCCATCCACATGCGCGCGCCGCCGGCCCCGCAGCAGAACCCCTTCTCCCGGCACTGCTTCATCTCCACCGTGCGGACGCCCGGGATGCGCAGGAGCACATCCCGCGGCTCGTCGTACACCTTGTTGTACCGCCCGAGGTAGCAGGCGTCATGGTACGTCAGGAACGACTCGACCTCCTTCGTCGGCTTGAGCTTCCCCTGCTTGAGCAGCCCGTCCAGGAAGACGGAATGATGGATGACCTCGTAGCTCCCGCCGAAGTCCGGATACTCGTGCTTCAGCGTGTTGAAGCAGTGGGGGCACGCGGTGACGATTGTTTTGACTGCATACCGGTTCAGCGTCTCCACGTTCGCCTTGATCATCCTCTGCGCGAGGTACTCGTTCCCGAGGCGCCTCGCCGGGTCGCCTGTGCATTTCTCCTCCGGCCCGAGGATTGCGAAGCGCACGCCGGCCCTCTGCAGGAGCCGCGCGAAGCTCTGGGCGACCTTCTTGTTCCGGTCGTCGAAGGAGGCGGCGCAGCCGACCCAGTACAGCACGTCGACGGCCTCGCCCGCGGCCACGGCCTCGGAGAGCGTGCGGACGCCCATCCCCGCGGCCCAGTTCCCCCGCTGGTCCCATCCGATGCCCCAGGGGTTGTAGTTCGTCTCGATGTTCCGCAGCATGCCCTGGGATTCCTCAGGGATTCTCCCGAGCTCCATGGCGAAGTTGCGGCGCAGCTCGACGATGAAGGGGACATGGCGGATCGACACCGGGCACTCCTGCATGCACGCCCCGCACGTGGTGCAGGCGAAGAGCTCCTCGTACCCGACGAAGTCCGGGAGCGGCTCCCCCAGGGTCACGCCCTTCGCCTCCTTCGTCATCGCCTCCCGCAGGTCGAGGATTACGCGCATGGGATCCAGAGGCTTCCCCGTGGTCCACGCGGGGCAAACGGACGTGCAGCGGCCGCAGATCGTGCACGCGTCGAGCTGGAGGCGGTCGAACCAGGAGAAGGCCTTCGTCGTCGCGGCGCCCATCATGGGCTGCGCGGCCCCCTCCTGCATCATCGCATCGATGTCGAAGACCGTCGGCAGCTTGCCATACGGGAGCGCGCGCTCGAAGAACGTGTTCGCCGGGCTGAAGAGGAAGTGGCTCGCCTTCGTCCACGGTAGCGTCGCGAGCATGGCGGACCACGTGCCCGCGTGGAACCACCACAGGATTCCGTAGCCCCAGGCCAGGGCCGGCACGGGCGTGATCGTGACGACAGACCCGCCGCCGCTCACCGCGACGGTGGCTAGGGTCTCATCGATCCCGAGGCCCCGCAGCCCGAGGGACAGGAAGTACCCGAAGAAGGACCACTCCTCCCACTTCGGCTGGAGGACCGCGAGGCGAATCGCCTCGAGCAGGTAGCCCTGGAGCATGAGGAGCAGGAGGATGCCCGGGAGGAACAGGTCCGGCCGCTCGTTCCGCAGGTACTTGGGGCGGGCCGCGAGCCGTCGGTAGAACACCATCCCCAGGCCGACGATGAACGCGAGGCCCATGAACTCCAGGGCGGCTTCGAACAGGAGGTAGGGATTGCCTCGGAGGATGTCCAGGTCCACCTGGGCCGTGATGTCCATGTTGACGAACACGATCGTGGTGCCGATCCCGAGAGCGATGAAGCCCGTGTACATCAGGACGTGCATCACGCCCGCGTAGCGGCGCTGCGCGACCTTCTTTTGCAGTATCCCGACGACGAGGAGCTGCTGCAGGTGCAGCCAGAAGGATGCGCCCGTGGAGCCTGCGGGGCCCTGCTTCCACACCTTCCACCGCGTCAATAGCCCGTAGGCCGTGAAGGCGACGGCCACGGCGGTGACGGCCCACAGGGCGAGGAGCGTCCAATCCGGCAGTAAGCTGAGGTTCGTGCGGCACGGCACGGTCCCCGTGGGGTCGCACGCCGGCAGCGGCACTCCTCACACCTCCTCGTGGGCCCACGGATGGTCGGGCAGCATCGTCGTTGGCCCGCGCCTCCAAGGTCTCGACGCTATTTAATCCCGTGCGGCAGGCCGCGCGACGAGCACGAGCTTGCGGCGTTCCGCGCTCACCGCCTCGCGCCCCCATCCGCCGTAGGCGGCCTCGACCTCCCACCCCGCCGCCTCGAGGAGGGTCCATGCCTCGTGGGGCGGAACCATGCGCCCGCCATCCTCGTGCTCATCGCCCTCGGCCTGGTTGTGCCTGCTCTCGTCGCCGGTGGACGCTCCCCGAGCGCCGCGCCCACACGCACCTCGATGCGTTGGGCCGCGGCCACGGCGGCGGTCATCCTGCTCCTCGCCTCCTTGGGCATTGTGGCCTCGGCTCCGGTCGCCGTGCCCGCTCCATCCTCCGGCATGATTCGCGTGATGACGTACAACGTGCACCAAGGCTTCAGTGCGGGCGGGCGCCTCAACGTGGACCGCATCGTCGAGATGGTGCGCTTGGCGAATCCAGACATCCTGGCCCTCGAGGAGAGCGACTCCGTGCGGGTGACGAGCGGCGGCGTCAACCTGGTCGGCTACCTCGCGTCGACGCTCGGCTATCACGTGGCCTACGGCCCGCCAACACGGGTCCAGACCTACGGTGTGTCGATCCTCAGCCGCTACCCGATTGAATCCTGGAACTACGAGCTCCTCCCCAGTCGGGGGGACCAGCGGGTCCTCGTCCATGCATTCCTTCGACTGCCGAGCACGGACCTCCAGGTCTTCGCCGTCCATCTCGGTCTGGACGGCGCGGAGCGAGATGCACAGGTCGCCGAAGTGCTTCGTGTCACCGCCCTGGTCACGGGTCTCAAGGTCCTCCTGGGGGATTTCAACGCCTGCCCCCCCGGCCTCTGCCCGGAGACGGGCGCCACGCCGGACCACGTGTACGCAGACATCAATGCCACTTGGTCCGACGCTTGGACCGAGGCGAACGGTCCTTCGCCCGTTCCGTCGAGTTACACCTATGATTCCCTCTATCCTTACGAGCGGATTGACTACGTCTTCGTATCGCCGGGCATTGAGGTGAACGCATGCACGGTCTTGGGCAACATCCCGCCGAACCAATCGATGTTCCTGCCGCTTCCCCGCGACGCCTCGGACCACTTCCCCGTCGTAGCCGACGTCTCCCTCGGGTGAGGCCCCTATTGCGGCTTGACGAAGGGACGGATTATCCCGTTCGGATCCTGATCGCGGATCCGCCGAACCACACGCCCGATGTCCGTGGCCGCGTAGACCTCGTCGTAGATTTCGGGAGGCAGCTCCCTGAGTGCCTCCGGCGGAGCGATGAGGATGAGCACGATTTCCGGCGAATGCTGCTCGAGGAAGTTGTTCAGGAACTCCCTCTGCCTCGGAATTTCTTGGGCGTTTTCGAGGTGGATGAGGAGGAAGAGGATGGGTCCACGCCGCGCGACGATGTCCGGCTCGTACTCGGCCACGTCGCCGCTCGGCAGCCGCACCCGGAAGTGAAGCGAGCGGTGCTCATGGACCACTCCCTGGCGGCCCATCTCCTCGCAGACCTTGAGCTCCAGGTCGGACTCCGTGCCGTGGGCTGCGCGGGCCTTGGCCAACGTCAGGCCGCCTGCAGCCGCTCGATGATTGCGTTCGCGAAGGCGGTCGTGCCGACCTCTTTGGAGCCCGGCATCTGTCGCGCGAGGTCGTAGGTGACGACCTTGGAGGCGATCGTCACCTTCACCGCCTCGCGCAGGCGCGCGGCCGCCTCCTTCCATCCGAGGTACTCGAGCATCATCACGCCCGCGAGGATCTCCGCGGTCGGGTTGACCTTGTCCATCCCCGCGTATTTCGGCGCGCTCCCGTGGACGGGCTCGAAGAGGGCGTGGGCGTCCCCGATGTTCGCGCCCGGGGCCACGCCGAGACCGCCCACCTGCGCCGCCGCCGCGTCGCTCAGGTAGTCCCCGTTCAGGTTCGTCGTCGCGAGGACGTCGTACTCGTCCGGCCGGAGGAGGAGCTGCTGGAACATGTTGTCCGCGATGACGTCCTTGATCACGACCTTGCCCTCCGGCGCCTTGCCGTCGTGCTTCTCCAGGACCTCGTCCCAGGTGATCGTCCGGTCCTGGAACTCCTCCCGCGCGAGCTCGTAGCCCCACTCGCGGAACGCGCCCTCCGTGTACTTCATGATGTTCCCCTTGTGGACGAGGGTCACGGATCTGCGGTTGTTCTCGATCGCGAAGCGGATCGCCTTGCGCACGAGGCGCTTGGACTCCCACTCGCTGATCGGCTTCACGCCGATCCCGCTGTCGTCCCGCACGCGGACGTTGAACTGCTCCTTGAGCAGGGAGATCATCCGCTTGGCCTCCGCGGAGCCCTCCGCCCATTCGATCCCCGCGTAGACGTCCTCCTCGGCCTCCCGGAAGATCACGATGTCGAGCCGCTCTGGGTGCGTGACGGGGCTGGGCACCCCCGGCATCCAGTAGATCGGCCTGACGTTGGCGTACAGGTCGAGGGTCTGGCGCAGGGTGACGTTCAGGGAGCGGAAGCCGCCGCCCACCGGCGTGGTCAGGGGACCCTTGAGCGCGACCACGTACTCCCTGATCGCGCCCAGGGTCGCCGGCGGCAGCATGTCCCCGTAGCGGAACATCGCCGTCTCGCCGGCGGGCACGTCGTACCAGACGATTCGCCGCTTCCCATGGAAGGTCGTCTCGACGGCCGCGTCGATGACCGATCGCGCGGCGCGCGTCACGTCCGGTCCGATCCCATCGCCCTCGATGATCGGGACGATGGGGTCGTCGGGGACGAGGATCCCTTTCTCGGTGATCAGGATCTTGTGGCCGCTGGAAGGGGGTTTGAGCCGGAGCTGCTCGGTGGGCACAGAGACACCGCCGCGTCAACAGAGGTTTTCGGACTTAAGGCTGGTGTACGTACGCATGCGCCTCAGGGCCTCTGGTCCAGCGGCACGTACACCGCGTCCGTCGGGCCGACGTAGTAGTCCAGCGGCCGCACGAGTCGGTTGTCTTCCCAGTATTCGATGACGTGCGCAGTCCAGCCTGCGATACGGGAGACCGCGAAGGTCGGGGTGAAGAGGTCCGTGGGCAGGCCCAGGAGATGGTACACGAGGCCGGAGTAGAAGTCCACGTTCGGGTAGATGTGCTTGGACTGCAGCTCCCGCACGACCGTGTCCTGGACGACCTCGGAGATGTGGAACAGCTCCTGCTGGCCCTTAAGCTCGCTGAGCTGCTTCGCGTACTCCCGCAGGATGAGGGCCCGCGGGTCCCAGGTCTTGTAGACGCGGTGGCCGAAGCCGAAGACCTTGCCGTGGTTCTTCAACGTGTCCAGGACGTAGGCCTCCGCATTTTCCGGCTTGCCGATCACGAGCATCGTCTTCAGAGCGGCCTCGTTCGCGCCGCCGTGGAGCGGGCCTTTCAGCGCCGCGATTGCCGCGACGATCGTGCTGTAGAGATCCGCGAGGGTGGACGCGGCCACGGTGGCTGCGAAGGCGGATGCGTTCATGCTGTGGTCCGCGTGCAGGATGAGGGCGACGTCGAGGACCCGCGCGGAGAGCGGGTCGGGCTTCTTTCCCGTGAGCATGCGGAGGAAGTCCTCCGCATGGGCCAAGGTGGGGTCGGGCGGGACCACTTTCATCCCCTGGCGGATGCGGTGGTGGGCGGCCACCAGGGTGGGGAACTTGGCGATGAGCCGCTGGGCCTTGCGCATGTTCGCGGCCCGCGTGGGGTCGTCCCGCTCCGGGTCGTAGTTGCTGACGTAGGACACCGCCGTCCGCAGCACGTCGATGGGCGGCGCGTCCGGAGGCATGCACCGCAGGAGCTTCACGACTTCCGGCGAGATCGCACGGTTCTCCGCGAGGGTCGTCTTCACCTGGGTGAGCTCCTCGCGGTTCGGGAGTTTGCCGTGGATGAGGATGAAAACGGTCTCCTCGAAGGTCGAGTACTGCGCGAGGTCGCGGATGTCGTAGCCGTGGTACAGGAGACGTCCGCGCTGTCCGTCGACGAAGCAGATGGACGTCTCCTTCACGTAGATGTCGTCCAGCCCTTTGTCGATCCGGGGAGGGGTCTCCAGGGTCGGCTTCGCACTCGTCCCCATGTCACAGGCCTCCCCAAGTCGCGACGGGGACCATGGGCTCACGTCCCGGCGATGACGAGGTCGCCGTGGTTCTTGACGTAGTCCACGAGCCCGCCCTCCTCGAGGATGCGGGCCATCACGGCGGGCAGCGGCGGGAACGTCAGCTCGATCCCCTTCGTCCGGTCGTGCACGACGCCTTTCTCCAAGTCGATGTCCAGGTCGTCCCCCTCGTCGATCTTGTCCGTGTCCACGACGATTGCGGGAAGACCGATGTTGATGCAGTTGCGGTAGAAGATGCGCGCGAAGGACTTGGCGAGCACGGCCCGTGTGCCCGCGAGCTTGATGATCACCGGCGCATGCTCGCGGGATGAGCCCTTGCCGAAGTTTCGTCCGCCCACGACGAAGTCCCCTTGCTTGACCTGGGACGCGAACTCCGGGCGGGCGTCCTCGAGGACGTGCTTCGCGAGCTCGGGCAGGTTCGAGCGCAGGTGGTAGTACCGTCCGGCGGCGATGAGGTCCGTGGAGATGTTGTCCCCGAACTTCCAGGCGCGCCCCATCACTTCACCTCCCGTGGGTCCGTGATTATGCCATAGATGGCCGTGGCCGCCGCGGTGGCGGGCGAGGCCAAGTAGGTGAAGGCCGCGGGGTTGCCCATGCGCCCGACGTAGTTGCGGTTCGTGGTGGACAGGACGTTCTCCCCGTCCCCGGGGATCCCCTGGTGTACGCCCGGGCAGGCGCCGCAGCCGGGCGGGTTGATCGTCGCCCCCGCGTCGAGGAGGATCTCGAAGAGGCCGTTCTTCAGGGACTTCTCGTAGGACTCCTTGGAGGCCGGCACGACGATGAGGCGTGTGCCCTTCGCGACCTTCTCGCCCTTCATGTAGTCGCAGAAGACCTGGATGTCCTCGTACCGCGCGTTCGTGCAGGAGCCCAGGTACACCTGGTGGATCTTGAGCCCCTTCACGCTCGGATCGGTCACGGGCACGACGTTGTCCTCTTGAGGCGGGCGGGCCACCATGGGCTCCAGCTCGCCGACGTCGTAGTGGGCCACGCTCTCGTACGCGGCGTCTGAATCGGGCTCGATTTCTTTCCAGTCCGTCTCCCGCCCATGCTCCTTCAGGTACCGCTTCGTCTCCCGGTCCGAGGGCTGCGGCCCGCACTTGCCGCCCGCCTCGATGGCCATGTTCGAGAGGACCATGCGTTCGGTCATGGGCATGGACGACCACGCGGGCCCGCCCCATTCCATGGCCTTGTACGTCGCGCCGTCCGTCTTGATGTCCCCGATGATCCTGAGGATGAGATCCTTCGAGTAGACGCCCTTGGGGAACTTGCCGCCAACGTCGAATTTCATCGTCTCGGGCACGCGGAGCCAGGTCTTCCCGAGGGCTAGGGCCACCGCCACGTCGGTCGATCCCATGCCCGTGGCGAAGGCGCCCATGGCCCCGCCCATCACGGAATGGCTATCGGCGCCGATGACCACATCGCCCGGGCGGACGAACTTCTCGAAGGCCACCTGGTGGCACACCCCCTGCCCGACGTCGGAGAGGACCATTCCGGTCTTCGCGGCGAACTCCCGCAGGTACACGTGGTCCGTCGCAAGCTCCCTCCGAGGCGGCGGGCTCGAGTGGTCGATGAACACGACGGACCGCGAGGGGTTCGCGGCCTTGACGAGGTTCATCTTCTCCATCATGCGGAACGTGAGGGGCCCGGTCCCATCCTGCACATACGCCAGGTCGACCTTGGCGATCGTGATGTCGCCCGCGAGAACGGGACGACCAGAGGCGCGGGATAGAATCTTCTCTACAATCGTTTGCCCCGGCATGCCTTCCACCGTCTTGTGGTAGGTCGGACTAAGCTCTGGCTCTATTAAAAGTCAAGGGTGCAGCTCTCCGCGTCGATAGCGCGGCGCCGGACATTTCTCAAAGGGAGAAGGTCAGGGGCAGGAGGGCGTCCGCCATCATCGCCACGAGGAGGATCGCCAGATAGATTCCGGAGAACTTGTAGCCCGTCCACGCCCGCTCCGGCGTCGGGCTCCGCACAAAGCCGGCGGCGAGATACAGGAGGATCGCGCCCGCGATGAGTGACACGACGAGATAGCCGTCGTGGAAGGCATCCGTGAAGGCGAAGGCGATGCTCGACAGGGCGACGATCGCCGTGGAGATGCCGATGGCCCATGCGGAGGTCCGCTCGTCTTGGACCGCGGGGAGCATCGGGAGTCCCGCTCGGCGGTAGTCCTCGCGGTTGCGGTAGGCGAGGGCCCAGAAGTGGCCCGGGGTCCAGAGGAACACGAGGAGGGCGATCAGGGCCGCGGGCAGGCTGATCGCGTTCGCCGCGGCGGCCGATCCGGCGAGGGCGGGGCAGGATCCCGCGAAGCCGCCAATCACGATGTTGCTCACGTGGTTCCGCTTGAGCCCGAGGGTGTAGACGCCCACGTAGACCGCATAGCCGAGGCCGATCATCGCGGCCGTGAGCGGGTTGATCCAAAGGTACGCGACTCCGAGGCTGATTGCCGTGAGGCCGATGCCGAACCCGAGGGCCCGCGTCGCGGGCTCGATGCGGTGCATCGGCAGGGGCCTTCCGGACGTGCGCCGCATGATCGCATCCACGTCCCGGTCCAGGTAGTGGTTCGTCGCGCTCGCGCCGCTGGCTGCGAGCAGGCCCGTCACCATGAGGAGTCCGAAGGACACGGGATCGATGCGGGGTCCGCTCGTGGCCACGTACCCCGCCGCGGCGACGAGGAGCAGGAGCGCGTCGATGCGCAACTTCATCAGTTGAACGTAATCATCAAGGACCAAGGACGCTCGCACCTCGCGCCTAGTCCCTAGCGGTTCTTAACCTTTTGTCGCGCACGCTTCCCGTTTCCTGATTTGATTCCACGGGAGCGTCCACGCGTCCGATGCCTCCGGTACCAATCGCAGTCCCGTGTGACCGGGCACACCTCGCAGCGCGGAGTTCCCGCCTTGCAGACCGCGCGGCCGTGGGCGATAATCGCAAGGTGCCATGTCTTCCGCTTCCCCGGCGGGGTCCATCGCTCCAGGGCGGTCCGGGTCGCCTCGTAGCCTCCGCGACCCACGAGGTCCCAGCGACGTGCGATGCGAGCGATGTGCGTGTCCACCGGGAAAACGGGTCGGTCCGCCGCCATCGCGAGGACCACGTCCGCAGTCTTGGGTCCTACCCCGGGTAGAGCCATCAGGGCTTCGCGGGCCTCCGGCGTGGGGAGTCGCAGGACGCGGCCCAGGTCCCCGTCCCAGCGCGCGAGGACCTCCTCCGCCGTCGCGCGGATGCGCGGGGCCTTCTGTCCCGCGAGTCCCGAGTGCCAGATGGCCCGCGCGATGTCTTCCTCCTCGGCCACCGCGAGCCGGTCCGGCGAAATCCGCCCGAATGCGGTGTGCAGTCCTTCGAGGCCCCGGCGCTCGTTCGCCACGGTCGTACTCTGGGAGAGGATTGTCGACACGAGGACATCGAAGGGCGTCATGGACCGTGTCCAATCCTCCGTGGGATAGTGGGCCTCGAGGATCCTCATCGTCCGGAGGAAGGTGCGGCGATCCACGGATGGCGCAGGTCGCGCCTCGGGAAAAGGATTTGGCGCCCGTAGGCCGCGGCGGCCGAGGGTGCGTGTTGGTGGAGCGCGGCCTTCATTTCCTTCGGCACGGATTCGGGCCCGGAAGAATCCCCTTGGTCCGATCCGTCTCGAGTGGATAGACTCGCCGTGCGAAGGCCCTCCTATTCATCCTCGTGCTCGTCCTTGCGGAGTTCCCTCTCGCGCTCTCCGTGACGGGGATGCTGCCCGGAGTGCCGGCGATTTGGTTCGACCCGGTCGGAATGGCGGTGGCCCTCATCCTACTCGTCGTCTGCGACATCCTGGCCGTGTTCATGCCCTTCTACCTGAAGGTCACTCGTCCGCCGCCGCAACTCATCCGCCGACGAAGGATCGGACCATCGTGACGATGTTGCGGGGTCGCTCGCGCAGGCGGCGGCTGAAGTAGGGGAGCCAGGTCGGACCGTAGGGGATGTACTCCGTGACCAGGTGGCCCTGGCCCACGAGCTCCGCCTTGAGGGGATCGCGGACGCCTTGGAGCATCGCGAACTCGAAGGGCACGCCCGCATGCGTCTTCGCGAACTCGAGGGTGCGCTCGATCATCTTCCCGTCGTGGCTCGCGACCGCGAAGTCCTTTCCCTCCTTGAAAAGGGTCTCGAGATGCCGCACGTATTCTCGGTCGATCTCGGCGCGGCTCGCGTACGCGACCTCGGGCGTTTCCTTGTACGCGCCCTTCACGAGGCGGATGCGCGCACCGTTTGCAAGGAGCCGCCGCAGGTCTCCCTCCGTCCGCCGGAGGTTCGCCTGGATGCAGAGCCCGACCCGTTCATACCGCGTGTGTAGGTTCTCGTAGATCCAGATCGTATCCTCGACGGTCGACGCCGCCTCCATGTCCACCCACAGGATGCGGCCCCAGGCCTTCGTTGCGTCGAGGACCGGGAGGATATGGGAGAAGGCATATCCCTTGTCGATGAGGAGGCCGAGCTGGGTCGGCTTCACGCTCACGTCGCCGTCGACGCCGGCGGCCCTGAGCTGCGAGACGAGCCGCAGGTATTCCTGGACCGTCGCCTCGACCTGCCCCTTCTCACGGTAGTGCTCCCCGAGGTGGTTCACGATGGCGTGGATCCCGCGGGCGTTCGCCGCCAGGGCCACGCGCACGGCGTCCTCGATCGTCTCGCCCGCGACCCACTGGCGAGCGAGGCGAATGAGGAGCTCCATGGTCTGGCGATTCCGCGCTTCCGTTCAAATAAGTTCCGATTAGAGGATGCGGGTCGAACTCACACGGCCTGCCCGCAGGAGAGGCAGAACTTGGCTTCCTCGGGGTTGAGTCGGCCGCACACGCGGCAGCGAACCCGCACGTCGGGCCCACGCATCGCTTCGCGCTCCCGCACGGTGTTGCCCGTGCTCCCGGCGCCGGTCACGACCCCGACGAGGAGGAAGAGCCACCAGAGACGGACGAGCCAGCCGCCGACGCCTGCGAGGACGCCGCCGACGACGAAGAGGATCATCGACCCCACGAAGGACTGGAAGAACGTCGTCACGCTGAAGGAGGAGCTCGTGGCCGCGCCCACTGTTCCCGAGATGAAATCGAAGAACCCCAGGAGAATGATCACGATACCGATGATGAGGAGGGCCGCTCCCACGAGGAGGACCGTCACGGCTCCCCAGCCGAGGGGGAGGGACGGCGGGGCTCTTCGGTTGCGGGTGGTGGCGTAGGCGAGCGGTATGGCCACGGGGAACACGGTCCTGACGGGTCCCGAGGGGACGTCGAGTCTGTTGCGTCGACTTGCCCCCTGATAAATCTTTCAACGGTGTTCCCACCGCTGGTATTCACGATCGCCCGCCTCACCGCAGGTCCGCGCTCGCCACCACCGTCTCCGTCGAGAGAACGCCTTTCACGGTTCGTATGCGGTCCGCGAGCTCCGCGATGCGCTTCGCCTCGCCCTCGACGATGAGGACCTCGAGGCACGTCTCCTCGTTCAGGTGCGTGTGGGCCGTCGCACGAATCGTGCCGAGGAAGTCGTGCTGGCGATGCAGGATGCGATGGGTGACCATGCCAACGTCGTGACGGTAGACGAAGGTGATCGTGCCCACGACCTTCCCTCCCGAATCCCAACGGCGGCGGACGAGGCCCTGCCGGATCAGATCCCTCAAGGCCTCCGAGCGACTGGCGTATCCCCGCTCGCGGACCAGACGGTCGAAGTCTTCCAGGAGGGGTCCCTCGAGGGACACTCCGATGCGTTCGACGGGCATGTGTTACTCCTCGCCGGGCGAAGTGCTACGGGGGTCTTGAACACGAGGGTGAAACTTTAAGGCGTGTTACCACCATAGACAGAGTATTACGCCGACGTCCCTCGGGCCGTCGCAGGCGCGTCGTTTCCCATGGAATTCCTGTTCTTCATCGCCTTGGCCCTCGCTCTCGGATTCAAGCACAGCTACGACGCGGACCATCTCGTCGCGGTGTCGAACCTCCTGACGCGGAGTCACAGCCTCCGGAAGACCACCCTGATGGGCGTGAGCTGGGCGGCGGGGCACATGGTGACCGCGACGTTCATCATGATCCTCCTGTACGAGTTTCGCCAGACCATCCTCCGCGACTTCCTCGGCAACTTCGAACTCGTCGTCGCGGTCATGCTCGTCGTCATCGGGGTGGTGGGGCTGCTCATCGAGTTCGACCTCCTCCATCGCCATCCGCATGAGCACGAGCTGGCAGACCACCGTGTGGAGAGCCACAGCCACACCCACGTCCACGTGCGACGGATGAACGAGCACAGGACGATGTTCGGGATCGGGATCGTGCACGGCCTGGCGAGCAACGACGAGATCCTCATCCTGTTCGTCGCTTCCTTCGGCGTGACGTCCCTCGCAGGCCTCCTGGGTGGCGTGGGCGTCTTCAGCATCGGGGTCGTCGCGGGAATGATCCTCTTCGGCATCGGCGTGAGCTACCCGATGCTGCGCTGGGGCCGCGCTCGCGTACGCCGCGTCGTCAACGTCGGCGCGGCCCTCCTGAGCATCGCCTACGCAATCTATCTGTTCCTCGGGTACGAGGGGTTGAACCTCCTGCCCATCCTCCGCGTGTGAAGCCCCCTCGTGCAATCTCTTAAGTCCGACCGTCGTCGTGCAAGCTGTCGATGGACTTCCCGAGGAAGCTGGACCAGGCGAGGAACCTCGTCGACGTCTTCGAGCTCGTGAAGCGCGGTGTCGACGCCGTCCTGGGCCGGAACCGTGCGGGTCTCATGCTCGCGCTCGCAGACCTGGGCAACCACCCGCAGGGATTCCTCGGCGCCTTCTATCCGATCGCGACGAACGTGATCGTAATGAACAAGGTCCCACTGCTCCGGATTCAGGAGACGAACCCGGAGCTCTACAAGCCCTACGCCTTCTACGTCCTGCTCCACGAGTACCTCCACAGTCTGGGCTTCGTGGACGAGCTCGTCTGCCGGGACCGCGCGCACGCGATCGCGGAGACCCTCTTCGGGCCCGAGCACCTGGTGACGCAGATCTCCCAGGACTTCTCCAGGTTCTTCCCGAACCTGGTCTTCCCGGACGCGGCATGGCAGCCCCAGGAGCTGCGCCTCGAGTTCGTTCCGGGATTCGACCGCGGATCTGCCTCCTACTTCGCCTGAAGTAAAATATATGCCCCTCTGAATAAAGATATGGAAAGCGGTCACCCAGACGAGGAACCAGAACCTGCTCCTATCGTCCCGGCCCATGGCTTCGCGATCGGGGTCATGGTCTCCGCGAGAGGCGGCCCGATAGGACCGGGTCGGAGTCTCACGCCTTCGTCGTTTCGACCTCTCTTGCGATTCGGGGGATCTCCTTCTCGATACCGAGTCCGCGCGCGACGCCGCGGCCATAGTTGGGGTCGGCCCGGTAGAAGTGACCGATCTGGCGAAGCTGGATCTCGCGAGGTACGTTCTTCATCGCACGGACGAGGTTTCCGATAAGGCGC
>JBBSVS010000088.1:0-2988 GCA_038046665.1 Thermoplasmatota archaeon | reverse complement strand
TAGATGGGGCTAATCCCCAGCTGGGTGAGTGCGGCGGACCGCCATTCCGCGCGCCCCGCGGCGGCCAGCTTGTCGAAGGCGCGGATGTCCTGGTCCGATGCGTGGCTGATCTCCTGTTCCATCCACGTGCCCGCCAAGGCGAGCGCCCTCTCTACCACAGCCTCCACATCGGATGCTCCGATGGGCCCCTCGCGGAACGACGTGAAGGCGAGGCATTGCACGAGGTAAGGATACCCCGCGGTCCAGCGATGGACTTCGCGGACGGCGCCTTCGGTCCAAGAGGTATCGAAGCGATTGGCGCGCACGGGGAGTTCCAAGGCCTCCCGGGTCTCTTCCAGGGTGAAGTTGCCGAGGTCGAAGTCGGAGCCGCTGAAGAATCGGATGATCGGCGAGTGCTCCGAGACGAGCCTCTGACGGAGCTCGGGTCCGCCCGCCACCGCGAGGACCACCGTGGGCTGCTGGGCCTCCTCCATCGCGGACTTCATCATGCTCAGGGCGTCCCCCTCGACGTAGTCCAGATCATCGAGGCTCAGCCATAGCGTCTTCATCTTCCGCGTACCTCGGAGAGTCTGGAGGAGGGCGACCCCGGGGGAAGCCTCGGCGGGAGACCTCGGCTGTCGTCGTATGGTCATGAAGGGAACTTCCACCTCGGTGATTCCGAAGCGAGATCGCCAATCCTCCAACTGTGCTCTGATGTGGCCCACGATCTCTGCCGCGAATTCTTCCAGCCGGAGCCGTCGCGAGAAGCGGACTCGGACAACCGCAACATCCTCCGGGAGCCCGGCCTCGATGGCTCGGAGGGCGGAGGTCTTCCCTATGCCTCGGTGGCCGGAGAGCAGGATGCCGCCGTGTACACCTTTGCGTGCCGCAGCAAGAATCTCCTGCGACCGACGCAGGATGTTCTTTCGTCCTGCAAAGTAGCGAGGGGGGATTGCGTCTGTGGGCACGTAGGGATTGGGGAGCGTCAACGCGAATAGTTTGGTTAACTAATATTAATTAAAGTTTCTATGAGGTGGGCGAACCTGCACTTTCCTTGAGGCATGCGCAATGGGATCCTCCCCGCGGAACTACGTTCCATGTGGGCCCTTCACGGGGCTCGGGGCCTTCAAGCAGTCCAAAAGGGCCTCAAGGTGTCTTCGTCCGAGGACGGAGCTGCGGCCGGTGCATGTTCAAGACCCGCCCGGGAGGGCGGGCAAAGTTGCAGGGGGGGCCGCTGATATTGTCGGATGTATGGGTCAAGCCGAATGCGGTCTCAACCACCCACGGTCTACGTACTGCACGTACCGCACCCTAAAGTCCCGGGTCTTCCTACGGCGTCTCGATGGAAGACGCGGTCTACTTCGCGAACATCCTGCGTTCGCGGGAATGCGCGGTGTGCGGGGCGGACCGCATGGTCTCCCCCTCCCTCGCGGGGACGGACTGTTCGGTCTGCCACGGCCCCGTGGACTCCGCCCACGCGCTCCTCGCCATCGCGAAGGGCGCGGCAAAGGTCGCCTGCGCAATCCCCTGCCTCGAGGTCGTGCTCCAGGAAGGACTCGTGGGCGGGGACGCATGCCCGGCCTGCGGCTCTCCCTGGGGGACCGCGGCGCCTCACCCCCGCACCTGCCGCACGTGTGCGAAAGCCCTCGCCTTCGACGCGGGCTACCTCGGGCTCTTCGAAGTCGGGCGCCTCCGGACCTTCTGCTCGACCGCGTGCCTCGAGATGCACGAGGCCCGCGTGAACCCCTTCTGCGGGTGACGCGGGAAACCCATGCGACCCTTCAAATGTCACTGACGTTTTCGTGAGGCCGCATCCCATGTCGCAGCCCTGGACCGTCTACCGCGGCAGCCCGTCCCTCGAGATCCAGCAGCTCTGGAAATCGTACGACGGGGTGCAGGCCCTCGCCGGGCTCTCCCTGGCCGCCTACCCGGGAGAGATCATGGGGCTCATCGGCCCGAACGGCGCGGGCAAGACGACGACGATCCGGATCCTCGTCGGCCTCCTGAGGCCCGACGGCGGGGCGATCCGCATGTTCGGCCAGGACATCCTCGCCGACCCGGTGACGTACAAGGCCCAGATCGGCTACATGCCCGAGGCGCCGACCCTCCCCGAGTACCTCACGGCCGAGGAGTTCCTCGGGTACGTGGGCCGCGTGCGGGAGATGCCGAAGGACGCTCTGCCTGCGCGGACGGGGGAGCTCCTGCGTAGCCTGGACCTGAGCCCGAAGGCCCACGAGCCCATTGCGTCTCTGTCCAAGGGGATGAAGGCCAAGCTCGCCTTCGCGGCCGCGACGATCCACCGGCCGAGGTTCCTGATCCTCGACGAACCCCTGATCGGGATCGACCCCGCGGGCCAGCACCTCCTGAAGGAGCAGCTCGCGGACATGGCCCGCGCCGGCGGGACGGTCCTCGTGTCGACCCACCAGCTCGACACCGCGGAGCGCGTGTGCAGCCGCGTCGCGATCATCCACCGCGGGCAGAACGTGGCCACCGGGGATCTGGCCGCCCTGCGGTCCCAGGCCCACGCGGGGGCGAGCGAGAGCCTGGAGGAGATCTTCCTCCGGCTCACGGAGGAGGCGGGCCAGCCCGAGCCGGAGCCGCCGCGGCGCCGCGGGTTCTTCTCCCGCCGGAGGTAGGTCGATGTCCCGGGTGTGGACCCTCTTCAGCTACAAACTCCGCTTCTTCTTCGGGTCGTCCGTCCGGGGGCGCTTCGGCCCCCTCCCCTTCATCGGCCTGAGCCTGCTCTTCGTCTTCTACGGGTTCCTGTTCGGGTTCGGGTACTCCCAAGTGCTGAAGTCCGCGACCGTGGACCAGGCCGGCAACCTCCTGACGGCGCCCCTCTCGGCCCTCATGGCCTTGGGCTTCCTGTATGCCCTCGGGGCCGGCGTCACGGCCCACGTGTCCGAGTTCGACTTCTTCATGACCGCCGAGGTGCGCCCGCGGGAGTACCTCCTGGCGGACCTCGTCTTCCAGTTCGCGTCCCGCTTGGGCTCCGGCGGGCTCGGCGCC
>JBBSVS010000087.1:0-3601 GCA_038046665.1 Thermoplasmatota archaeon | reverse complement strand
CACCCGGAACATCGGCCCCGGGACCGTGCCGTTGTAGGTCCAGTACGTGAAGGAAGCCCGATAGGTCATGTTCCCCGCCGTGGTGTCGATGACCTCTGCGTTGACCTCCCGTGCCTCCAGGAAGATGTCCACGGTCGCGGGGGTCGTGCGGTTCGTCGGGGGCGGCACGTCCGTCGGGTCCCGGCCGATGAACTGCGTGTCCAGAGGGAACTTCTCCGGGCCGATTGGTGGGAGGCCGTCGGCGCCGCCCTGGCCCGAGCTGACGATGAGATTGCCTTTCATCCCCATCTCGCGGTGTCCGGGGATCGCGCAGTAGTAGGCGAAGGTGCCTTCCTTGCTCGCGACGAAGGTGATGCTCGTCGTCGCGTTCACGCCAGTCACGGCCGGACTCCGCACGTCGAAGCCTTCGACGTACAGGTCGTGGGTCTGGACCTCGCCGTTGATCAGGGTAATCGTGACGCTGTCGCCCTTGTTGACCCTCAGGTCCGGATTCGTCTGGCCGTCAATCGAGCCGCCCACGCCCTTGAAACCCGGCATGAGGTATGCCTTCAGCGTGAAGGACACGGATTCGCCGGTGACGGGCGTGCCTTGCGCGGGCGCGCGGACCATGTAGCCCCAGACGCCGCCTCCGATCACTCCCAGGATCAACGGGACCACGATCGCCAACGCCAGGGTGCTCCGGCTCAAGGGCCGGGTACCCTGCATCGTCCGGCGTCGGACCGCTTCGCGCGTAACGGGATTCTCTTCCTCAATCGCCATAGGACATTCCCTTCCGGGACGGAGGAGATCCCGCAGGGGTAAGCCGGTTCCCCGAACGGGTTCGGGAGACCTCAGCGGGGACGCTTCATGAGGCCCTGGAAGTAGGAGTGGAGGATCTTCTCTTCCCCCGTGCGGAGGATCTCCGACAGGGTGGACTTGGACACCCCGAGCTTCGACGCGAGGTCGGTGAGGTTGATTTTCTTTGGGAACTCGAAGTAGCCCAGTTTGTACGCCAGGCTGAGGACCCGCTCCTGGCGGTCCGTGAGCATGCCGGAGCCCTTCACGGTCCTGATCGCGACCACCTCGATCTCGAGCCCGCGGTCCCTCAGCGTCTTCACGAGGGATTCAACGGAGGCCCGCTGCGGGGCGAGGATGCGCCACTCCACCCCGCCCGATTCCGTGGCCGTGGCGTCGGTAAGGAAGCACTCCGAGTTCGCGAGCTCGTGGCAGGCGTGGCAGTTGTCCACCACGAGGGTCGCGAGGATCTTGCCCTTGGGCGGGATGATGGCCTCGACGGCATGGACGAAGCGGTTCTGCCGGAGCGTCTCGACGACGGCGTTCGGATCGGCCTCGCCCGGGTCGATCTCCGCGAGGGTCTGGAGCCTCCCGTCCCCCGAGGGCTTCTGCTCGACGAGGTTCACGACGGCCCCGTGCTGCCCCGTGACGTCGGTGACCCAGCTGCAGGGCAGCGTGACGCGGAGGACCGCCTCGATCATCGGGGGTTCGGAACGAAGCCCTGGAATAAATAGAAATGGGAGAGCGGGCTTCATCGAAGTCCCAGAAGGGCGGGAACCGCCGCGACCGGGACCTTCGGTCAATCGGTGAACGTTGTGTTCATAGACCACGAGGCTCTATCGCCACCCTTCCGTAACCGGAAGGCCGCCCCAGGAGAGGCGCTTCAATGACCGACGACATGGACAGGTTTCTAACCGGGAAGGCAACCTATGTCGCCGACCTCGCGCTCCCAGGCATGCTCCATCTGAAGATCGTGCGTAGCATCTACGGGCGGGCAAGACTCCTCCGCGTGGAAGGAGGGATCACCGGGAGCGAGCTGAAGGCGACCCTGACCTCCGTGGGGGAAGGCGCCACCGAAGGGAAGGGCGTCGTCCCGTATCCGGTCCTGGCCCTGGATCGGGTGAACTACGTCGGCCAGCCGATCGCGGGCGTGCTCGGCCGGAGCGCCGTGGAGGCCGAGGATCTGGCGGAGTCCGTGGAGGTCGATGCGGAGCCTCTGAAGGCCATCGTCGACCCCGAATCATCCCTCCACGCGGAGCCCATCCATCCTGGGACGTCATCGAACGTTTTCGGCATGGCCCACGTGGGTCGAAAGTTCCCGGATCCGAACGCGCCCGTCGTGCTCGAGGAAACTCTGCGGAACGAGCGCATCGTGCCCAATCCCCTGGAGACACGAGGCGTCGTGACGGAATGGGACGGCCGCCGCCTCACCGTCCACGCGTCCACGCAATCCGTGACGAGCTTCCAGGAAGGATTCTGCCAGAGCCTCCATCTCCCGAAGGCCGCGGTCCGCGTCGTCCAGATGGACACCGGCGGCGCGTTCGGGTCGAAGGGCGGGATTTACCCGGAGTACATCGTCGCCGCCTACGCCTCGATGCGGGAGAAACGCCCCGTCCGCTGGATTGAGACCCGGTACGAGCACCTGCAGGCCACGGAACAGGGCCGAGGCTGCCGCGCCCGCATGAAGGTCTTCGCGGCCCGCAGCGGGCGCGTGGAGGCCGTGCGAGGGGATCTCCTCGTGGACGGGGGAGCGTACTCCGCGGGCATGGGCGAGTTCTCGCCGAAGTGGATCGGCTACCAGCTCACCGGCCCCTACGCGATCCCGAAGGCCCACATCGAGGGCCGCGCCGTCTACACGAACAAGGTCCCCCTCGGTCCGTACCGCGGCGCCGGGCGCCCGGAGGCGGCGTTCTTCATCGAACGGATGATGGACTTCCTCGCGGACGAACTCCGGATGGATCCGGTCGACGTTCGATTGCGGAATGCACAGGACACGGGATGGAAATCGCCCACGGGCCTGGAGGTGCCGCCCTTCCGGCCCTTCCTCGAGGACGCGATCCGGGAACTCGGCTACCGGGGGCGGGCCGTGAACCGGAACGTCGGCTTCTCCTGCTTCATCCTCGTCCCCGCCGCGAACTCGGGCGAAGGAGGGCGGATTGCGGTCCGGGACGGACGGATCAAGGTGTGGCTCGGCGGCAGCCCCCACGGCCAGGGACACGAGGTCTTCGTGCGGAAGCTCGTCTCCAAGGAACTCGGCATACCGGAGGACCGCATCGACCTCGAGAAGAGCGACACGGATGCCCTCGACCGCGGGGTCGGGACCTGGGGAAGCCGATCCGCCATGGTGGGCGGCGGGGCGGCGCTCGAGGCGGCACAGAAACTGAAGGAAGAGGTGCGCCGGAAACGCGGAACGTACTCGGCCGAGACGTTGCTCGCCGGTGACTATGATGTCAAGGTGTTCTTCCGGCCGAAGGGGAACTACAACTCCTTCGGGGCGAACCTCGTGACCGCGGACCTGGACGAGACGGGATCGGTTCGCGTCAGGGAATGCGCCGCCTTCTACGATGTGGGG
Organism: Thermoplasmatota archaeon; assembly: GCA_038046665.1. Lineage (GTDB taxonomy): Archaea > Thermoplasmatota > Thermoplasmata > RBG-16-68-12 > RBG-16-68-12 > RBG-16-68-12. Next base: position 255 of record JBBSVS010000087.1, on the reverse strand, counting down.
CAGGTCCTGAACCCCGCCATGGTCGACAGCCAGGTGGCGGGCGGGTCCGCCCAAGGGATCGGACAGGTGCTCTCCGAGGCCGCGGTCTACGATGCGGACGGCCAGGTCCTCACCCCGACCCTCGCCGATGCCGGCGTGCTCTCCTCCACCGAGATGCCTCGCTTCGTCGTGAAGACGGCCGAGACGCGGTCGGATCTGCCCCACGGGGCGAAGGGGGTGGGGGAGAGTCCCACGATCGGCGTCCCTCCGGCCCTC
>JBBSVS010000086.1:0-2553 GCA_038046665.1 Thermoplasmatota archaeon | reverse complement strand
TCTCGCAGGTCCCTTCCCTCCCTGCCGTCCGAGGCTGCCCGCGGGGCCATATATAGGGCAAGACCGCTCACCAAAAAGTATATACATGTAAAGGCTAGTTCCGAGGGAACCGGTCGGACGTCCCGGGGGAACCGCGATGGAAAGTCGCAAGATCCAGAAGGTCGGCGCCGCGACCCTCACGATCTCGCTCCCCAAGGAATGGGTCACCCAGAGGGGCCTGAAGAAGGGGGACCAGGTCTTCATCGTCGAGGAGGGGGACAGCCTCCGCATCCTCCCCGGGCCCGCGATGGAGGAGCGCAAGCGGAAGTGGGAGACCTACTTGATCGACGCGGACCTGTGCGACGAGCCCGGGCTCCTCGAGCGGATCATCGTCGGGAACTACGTGCTCGGCCGGCAGAAGATCATCGTCCGCTCCGCCACGCGGCTGCGCAGCGAGCACATCGAGGAGGTCCGCAGCACGTCCAAGAAGCTCATGGGCCTCGGCATCATCGAGGAGACGGGGAACAAGATCACCCTCCAGTGCGCCCTGGACCCCGCGAACTATCCGCTGGACGCCCTCATCAAGCGCCTCTACAACCTCGGGGCCACGATGCTCGAGGAGGCCATCGAGGCCATGGTGACCGGGGACAAGCGCCTCGCGGAGGACGCGATCAAGCGCGAGGACGACGCGGACATGATGTACTGGCTCATCCTCCGCCTCGTGCTGAGCGCCCAGCTCGACGAGGGTCTCGTGGAGCTGCTCGGCATGCGCTCCCGCCTCGAGATCGTCGGGTACCGCGTGATTGCGCGGGACCTGGAGACCGTGGCCGACTACTGCGAGACGATTGCCCGCTCGGTCCTCACGCTCCTGGAGATGAAGGTGGAGATTAGCCCGTCCTTCGCGAAGCAGCTCAAGGAGCTCGCCACGGCCGTCACGGAGATCTACAGCAAGGCGATCGGCGGCCTGCTGTCGAGGGACATCAAGCAGGCGAACGACGCGATCCGCCAGCAGGAGCTGATCCTCAAGCGCGAGCACGACCTCGTGCGGATGATGATCAAGGACTACGACGACACGAAGGTGATCATCCCGATGCGGACGATCATCAACGGCGTGGTCGAGATGTCCGAGTACGCGAAGTCGATCGCGGTCATCGCCTTCAACCGCTACTTGGAGAAGCCCACGAACCTGAGCCGCCCCGCGCCGCCCGGGTGAGCCCCGCCCGGGGCGGTTCCCCGATCCGGCGAAGAGGATTGCGGCGTCCTGTATCGCCTCCTTTAAATAAGATTGGGGTTATAGTTTTATAGCCTCAGGCGCATGGCGCATGCCAAGGTGAACCATCGATGTCAGCTCCACCCCAAGGACCTGGACAGATGATGCCGCCGCAGCCCTATCCGGGGATGTACTACCAGCCCATGATGACCCTGGACCACTACCTGACGCGGCGGAACGTGTGGGCCGCGAACGCCTTAGGACTGCTCTTGATCTGGATCGGGTTCCTGATCCGCCTCTCCCGCGTGGACTCCACGGCCGGCTCCTTCGCCTTCTTCCTGATCTTCACGGGCGGGCTCATCGGCGTCCTCGCCAGCACGGCCGGCGCCCTCGGGAGCAAGAAGTCCTCGGACATGCAGAACCTCGGCCTCCTCATCTGGGCCGGTCTGCTGCTCGTGGCGACGGTCTGGATGGCCTTCCCGATTTTCTAGGTCGGCCCTCCCCGAATCCTGCGGACGGACTCAGCCCTTCAGGTCCCGGATCGCCTTGGCGAACTCCGGGGCCGCACTCCCCTTTCAGGCATGATGCAGGCTTCCAAACCCTTCGGACCCATCGGGATGCGCCAATGCCCGGTTCTCCCGGTCGTCAGACGCCCAGGATATCCGACAGCTCGCGGGACAGACGCTCCACCTCGATGCGGACCAGACCCAGGTTCGCGAAACCCTCGAGGACGACGATCACGGAGAGCTGGCCCTCGCTCATGGAATGTACAAAGACGGTGGAGTCGGGGCCCACCATGACGACCTCGCTCGGTCCCTGGAGCCCGAGGTTCTGGTAGACACGTTGGGAGGACTGGACCGCCATCGTCGCCATGGCGGTCACGGTGAGGATGTTGGCCTGTGTGGCGAACGCAGAGGCCACGGGAAGGCCGCTCCTGTCCGCGACGGCGACACCCCGCACGCCGTCGACGCGGTCGCGGAACTGGGCGAGGACCTCCTGGAGCCGCTCCGCGGGGCCGAGGTTGACACTGCGCAGCCGCACGGGGCTGGTCAGGCTCTCCGCCTCCGAGGGTCTTACCCCTTCCATGTGATTCCCGTCTTTGGGCGCCATGGGACGTCTCGAGCTCCGAGAGGGTCCGTTGTCCTCGCCTCCTCGTTGTCCTCGCGGCGTAATGAAGGTGTGGTCAAGATTCGTCGACAACGGAACGTGCGATACGGGTCTACGGAGGCGCGACCTCACAGGCCGCAGCGGCGTCAGGCGAGGAGGTCCCGAAGGGCCCTCGCGAACTCCGGGGCGACGCTCACCTTCGTGAACTCGCTTTCGATCGTGTCCGTGGACGCCACCTCGTCGCACTCCCGGAGATT
>JBBSVS010000085.1:0-1288 GCA_038046665.1 Thermoplasmatota archaeon | reverse complement strand
TACGCGGCCGCTCCCACCCGCCCTTGCGCACGCTGGAACTACGAGGGACTGGAGGCCAAGCCGCTGCGCCACGTTTTCGAACAGCTCGTCACCCCCCTGCGCGGAACGCCCGGCCGACTCGCCAACGATCTCGCCGAGGAAAACAACGCGCTCGGCTCCTCCCGCATCTTCGAACTCGTCCCCCACCTCGTCGGGAAACCCATCCTCGAGGGCGGCCTCGTGATCTTCCTTGCCACCGGTCTCTCCAAAGAGCTCATCTTCCGTGGAACGTGCTTCGCCGCGAGGTCGACAGCCCAGGCAGGAACCAGGGCGTGCTGTTCGTCACCCTCGTGTTCACCTCGTTGCACGTCTTCTTCCGCGACGGGTACGACCTCACCTTCGTGCTCCTCGTCGGCCTGTTCTATGCTCTCGTGGTCGTTCGGACGAGGAAGCTCTGGGGCGCGATCGCGAGCCGCACCTTGGGTTACCACGATTCCGCGCCTCGCTATCTGAGGACGGGGTCCAGAAGAATCGACCGGCCCAACGTCAGGTCCGCGCCACGCCGGACCTCACGATGCCGTACATGGACAGGAAGACGTACAGGGCCAGGCCGACGAAGGAGTAGCCGATCCCTATGAGGAGCGCGGTGTCGAGCTGGTAGTTGGACTGGAGCATCTGGTCCGCCGCGGGCAGCATCGCCGCGGTGATGCCGATGACCGCGATGTTCGCCAGGGCCGGGCCCGTCATGAACGCGGGGACACTCTCCCGCCGGCGCTTCAGCTCCGCGAGGACCGCGAACGAGCGCTGGCTCGGGGCGGCGCGCCTCGGGGGCGGGGCCGCGGACATCTCCTCGACGGCCTCGACCTCCCTCTCCGTCGCCGTCTCGATCTCCTGGAGGCTCACGAGGAGCTCGTCAATGTCCTGGTCCGCCTGGTCCGGCTGGTCGGGCGCCTCCGCGAGGGGCGGCGGCAGGGAGTGGTACCCTGCAGTGGTCTCCTCCGGCGCGTCCCCGGGCTCCGCCTCCATGGCGGCGCCCGCGCTGCCGAGGGCCCGCTCCGCGCGGTCGATCTGGGCGTCGAGATACCGCACGGCGCTCAGGGTCGCGGGGCCCACGCCGGACAGGATCGCCGCGGCGGCGACCAGGTAGGCCATCAGGCTGAACTGGGTCGCGCTTGCGCTGTAGTGGTAGTCCAGGGTCGTCCCGGAGTACCAGGCGATGATCACCATGACGAGGAAGTACACCCCGAAGATCGCGGTCAGGGTCCGGGGCCGAAAGAGCTTGCTCGTGCGCATCAAGGATGCACCCTCT
>JBBSVS010000084.1:0-3002 GCA_038046665.1 Thermoplasmatota archaeon | reverse complement strand
GAGCCCGGATTGAAAGCGAAAAGACTTTTTCCCGCCCGCCGCTACGCCCGCCCGTTGCCCGGCATCACGGACGTCCACGTGCACCTGGAGCCCTACAAGAACCTCAAGCCCGCCGTGCTGGAGACGATGCGGCGGGAGATGAAGGACTTCGATGCCCTCGTGAAGAAGATGGAGGATCCCCGCGCCCTCCTCGACCACCTGGACGCCGTGGGCGTGGAGCGGGCGTGCTTGATCAACTACGCCGCCCCGGAGGTCATGGGCCTCGGGCTCGACGTGAACGGTTTCGTGTCCAAATACGCGGCGGAGGACCCGAAGCGGCTCATCGCCTTCGGCGGGGTGCACCCGCGGCTCACGAAGGACCCCGCGGGGGACGTCGAGCGCCTGGCGTCCCAGCTCGAGATGCGCGGCCTCAAGATCCACCCGCCCCACCAGCTCTTCGCCCCGAGCGCCTATGTCGATGGGAAGATGCCGAACCTCTGGCTCATCTACCGCACCGCGGAGAAGCTCGGGCTCCCGGTGATGGTCCACACGGGCACGTCGATCTTCCCCGGCGCCCGCTCCAAGTTCGGGGACCCCTTGGCCCTCGAGGACGTGGCCACCGACTTCCCCGACCTCACGATCCTCATGGCCCACGGCGGCCGTCCCTTCTGGTGCGAGACGGCCTTCTACCTGGCCCGCCGCCACGCGAACGTCTACCTGGACATCTCGAGCATCCCGCCGCAGCGGCTCCTCCAGTGGTTCCCGCAAATCGAGAAGGTGGCGGACAAGGTCCTCTTCGGCTCGGACTGGCCCGGACCCGGAATCCCCGGGATCAAGGAGGAGATTGAAGCCGTGCGGGCCCTGCCCCTTTCCGACGGGTTCAAGGAGAAGCTCTTCGTGAAGAATGCGCGGAAAGTCTTCCGCTGAGCGGGCGAGCGGTTATCTGCCCCGCGACGTTTGGCGGCGCGGGAAAGCGATGGCGGTCGCGCGCGTCGCGTACTGGAAGTTCATGCAGGGCCAGCGGGGAAAGAAACTGCTGGACGAGATGGTAGATATGTTCCAGTACCCTGGAGTCCTGGGCTCGATTTGGCTCGACTCGACGGAGAACCCGGACGCGAGCCTGAGCTTCGTGATCTTCGAGAGCCCAGAGGCCCTGGAGGCGGACGCAAAGGATCCGCGGTTACGGGAGGCCCTGAAGCCCATGGCCGCGGTCGTCGAGCGGCTGCCTCCCGAACTCCACGCCTACGAGGTGGACTTCGTACGGCTTCGGGCGGGATTCGGACAAAGAGCTTAATCGTCCCGCCGAGTAGGGTTCCACGGAGGAAACATGCAAACCATGGGCAAGGAAGAGGTCGCGACGCTCGCCGGCGGTTGCTTCTGGTGTCTCCAGCCGATTTTCGACGAGCTCAAGGGCGTCAAGCAGGTGGTCGTCGGCTACTCCGGGGGTCGCGTGTCGAACCCGAGCTACGAGGCCGTGTGCACGGACACGACCGGTCATGCGGAGGCCGTGCATGTCACCTTCGACCCGAGCATCATCTCCTACCAGGACCTGCTGTACGTCTTCTTCACCGTGCACAACCCGACGACCCTGAACCGCCAGGGGGCCGACGACGGCATTCATTATCGCTCCGCGGTCTTCACTCACAGCCCGGAGCAGAAGGCGACCGCGGAGCGCGTAATCGCCGAGGTCACCGCGAAGGGTCTCTGGGACGCCCCCATCGTGACGGAGGTCACGCCCTTCTCGAACTTCTATCGCGCGGAGGAGTACCACCAGGACTACTTCCGAAAGAACCCGGGCGCGGGCTACTGCCGCGCCGTGATCGAACCGAAAGTCGCGAAGTTTCGCAAGGCCTACGCCGCGCAGCTACGCAAGTGACGCGGACATCCAAAGGCACTTAACCGCCCCCCGCATCTGTTCATGCCCATGGCGGAGAACCGCCTCGCCAAGGAGACGTCCACCTACCTGCGCTCCGCGGCCCGCCAGCCCGTGGACTGGTACAGCTGGGGCGACGAGGCCTTCCGCAAGGCAGGGGAACTCGACCGGCCGATCCTCTTGGACATCGGTGCCTCGTGGTGTCACTGGTGCCATGTGATCGATCGCGAGTCCTACGAGGACGCCTCCCTCGCGAAAATCATCAACGAGCAGTTCATCGCGATCAAGGTCGACCGCGACGAGCGGCCCGACATCGATGCGAGGTACCAGCAGGCCGTGGGCTCCCTCACGGGCTCGGGCGGATGGCCTCTCACCGCGTTCCTCACTCCGGACGGGAAGGTGTTCTACGGTGGCACCTACTTCCCGCCCAAGGACTCGGTCAACCGTCCGAGCTTCCGCCACGTGCTCCAAGCCGTCGCGGACCACTATCGGAAGAACAAAGGGGAAGCCCTCCGCGACGCGGAGTCGCTCCACCAGACCATGGCGGAGTCCCGGGGCTCCGTGTTGGATAAAGTCCCCGTAAACGAGACCCTCCTGAAGGAGGGAGTGGACTCGTTGCGGGGCCAATTCGATCCCGTGAACGGTGGCTTCGGCGGAGCCCCCAAGTTCCCCCATCCCGGGGCGATGGAGTTCCTCCTGGCGCGGCACCACCGCACCCGCGAGGACGGCCTGAAGAACATCGTCCTCCGCACGCTGCAGGGGATGGCCCATGGCGGCGTGTACGACCAGGTGGGCGGGGGGTTCCACCGCTATTCAACGGACGGCCAGTGGATCGTCCCGCACTTCGAGAAGATGATCTACGACAACGCGGGGTTGCTGACGAACTACGTCCACGGATGGCAGCTGACCGGCGCGCCGCTCTTGAAGGAGACCGCGGAGGGCATCCTCTGGTGGATCGAGGCAGTCCTCTCCGATCGGGAGAAGAGCGGGTACTTCGCGAGCCAGGATGCCGACGTGGGCCTGGACGACGACGGCGACTACTTCACCTGGACCCTCGACGAACTCAAGTCCTCCATCCCAGCGGAAGAAGCCCGCGTGCTCGCCCTGTACCATGACGTCGGCGAGCGGGGGGAGATGCACCACAACCCGA